>JBOGJT010000197.1:0-7991 GCA_050745065.1 Terriglobia bacterium | reverse complement strand
CCTCGCGCTCGCCGGAGGACAAGGGCAGGCCGGCGCGAGCGGAACGGACACAGTGGGGACGATGGGTGCTACGGCTGCGCCGGGCGCTCCGATTGATCTCCGGTGCGAGTATCTTAAGAATCCGCTTGGT
Organism: Terriglobia bacterium; assembly: GCA_050745065.1. Lineage (GTDB taxonomy): Bacteria > Acidobacteriota > Terriglobia > UBA7540 > UBA7540 > RH2-MAG17b. The sequence continues at coordinate 7,861 of JBOGJT010000197.1, read as the reverse complement.
ATTGACGTGGCCCGGCCGCGCTTTTCCTGGGTATCGGCCGATGACCGGCGCGGCGAAACACAGTCGGCCTACGAAGTGCTGGTGGCCGCGACCGCCGCTGCACTCGCTCGCAACCAAGGCGCCGCCTGGGACAGCGGCAAGATCACCTCGGACAACTCGATTCAGGTAGCCTACGCCGGCCGGAAGCTGGTAAGCGGCGAAACGTACTACTGGAAGGTGCGCGTTTGGGATAAGGCAGGGCGGCCGAGCGCCTATAGCCAGGCGACCCGGTTCGAAATGGGGCTGCTCTCGCGCCAGGATTGGAAGGGCCAATGGATTGGCGGCGGCCGTGAGCTTCGCAAGGAATTCCGGTTGCCAGCCAAGCCGCTTCGGGCGCGCATATACATTACCGCACTCGGCTACTACGTGTTGCGTGTTAACGGGCGCCGCATAGGCGAGAGCGTGCTCGACCCCGCCTTCACCACCTATCCCACGCGCGTTCTTTACCGCAGCTATGACGTCACGGCTGATCTAAAGCCGGGCGCAAACGTTATCGCCGTCCGGCTTGGTGGCGGCTGGGCAACGCTCAGCCTACCTCGCGGGTTTCAAGGCTACTATCCGCAGCCTGCGCTACTGCTGCAAATGAACGTGAGCCTTGCGGGCGGCCAATCATTCAGCCTGGCTTCGGATGGCACGTGGAAGGCGGCGCAGGGTCCGATTCTGAGGGACAGTGTTTACAACGGTGAGGTTTACGACGCGCGCCGGGAAACGCCCGGTTGGGACCTTGCCGGCTTCGACGACGCGTCGTGGCAGGAGGCGCAGGTTACTCCCGGGTCTTCCGGAGTGCTTTCAGCCGAAATGATGCCGCCGATTCGGGTGGTGGATGAAATGGTCCCGGTGCGCATCACCAATCCCCGGCCCGGAGTCTACGTTTATGACATGGGCCAGAACATGAGCGGGTGGGCAAAGCTGCGGGTTGACGGGCCGCGCGGCGCGCGGGTGATGCTGCGCTATTCGGAGCTACTCTATCCTGACGGCATGATCAACCGCGCCAACCTGGAAATCGCAAAATCGCGGGATATTTATATTCTGAAAGGCGGGAGCCCCGAAACCTTCCACGCGCACTTCACCTACCACGGCTTCCGCTATGTGGAGGTCACGGGCTTTCCTGGCACGCCGGGACTCGACTCCATCCGCGGCGAAGTGGTGCATACGGATGTGCAGCCAACCGGCAGCTTCGTCGCCTCGAATCAGGTCCTCAACCAAATTCAGCATATGATTCACTGGTCACAGCTTACGAACCTCTTCAGCATTCCCACCGACTGCGACCAGCGCGACGAGCGGCAAGGGTGGATGGGCGATGCGCAAGTAACCGCCAGCGAAGCGTCCATGAATTTTGACATGGCAGCCTTTTATACGAACTTTGTCCGTGACATCCATGACGCGCAGGGGGCAGACGGCTCGCTGACGGATACTGTTCCACATCGCTATGGCGGGCGTCCTGCCGACCCCGCCTGGGGCGCCGCCTATCCCGTGATCTGCTGGACGATGTGGCGGCAATACGGCGACCGCCGCATTCTCCGTGAAAATTATGCCGGCCTGAAAAAGTACATCGCGTTCCTCGGCAGCCACGCGCCCGGCAACCTGCTTGCGCTCGGCCGTTACGGGGATTGGGTGGCGCTGGCGCACACGCCCACGTCCTTTGTTTCCGCCGCTTATTACTATTATGACGTGCGGCTGCTCGCCCGCATCGCCAATGTTCTCGGCAACAGCGCGGACGCGGCGTCATACCGGCAGTTGGCCGGCCAAATCCGCGACTCCGTGAACCAGAAGTTTTTTAATCCAAAAACCGGCGAATACGCAACCGGCACCCAGACCGCAAATGCCATGGCGCTAGGCATGGGTCTTGCGCCCGCGAAATCGGCAGGGCGCGTCATGGGCAACCTGTATAACGATATCGTCTACTATCACAACACACATGTCACCACCGGATTTATTGGGGTGAAATGGCTGATGCCCGTGCTTTCCGAATTTGGTCATCCGGATGTCGCCTATGAGCTCGCTACGCGAACCAGCTACCCGAGCTGGGGCTACATGGCGAAGCGCGGCGCCACAACGTTGTGGGAGCTCTGGCAAGATAAGAGCGGCCCGTCGATGAATTCGCACGACCACATCATGTTTGGCAGCGTTGGCGCGTGGTTTTACCAAGCCCTCGCCGGCATCGACCAGGCGCCCGGCAGCGGTGGCTATCAGCACATTCGAATCGCGCCGGAGATTACTGAAGGGTTGCGTTGGGCAAGCGGATCCATCCGCACGCCGCGGGGCGCCCTTGCGTCTTCCTGGACTCATTCGCCAGGGCAGATCAACCTGGACGTGACCATCCCTGTGGGCGCGGACGCCACTGTGCTTGTGCCCTCGGAACCGCAGATGACCCGCATCACGGTGAGCGAGGGAGGCCGGGTTGTCTGGAATAACGGCCGATTCGTCCAGGGTGATCCCGGCGTGATGGGCGCGAGCGAGACCCCGGCGGGCGTCACCTTCACCACCGGCTCCGGGCGCTACCACTTTGTGTTGACGGCTGAGTAGGCCGCGCCGCCGCAGCGGGGCGCCCGCGCCGGCGAAACCCTTTTATGTATGGCGCACAAGTCAGCGGCACTCAACTCCCTCGCGGCGGCCTCTGGCCGCCGTCATTCTGGTGCTCAGAGAGCGCCGCTACAGCAAATGTCCATGGCTGATTTATGACGGTTATCGTAGGGGCGCTGCTTGCTGCGCCCTTTGGACGGTGGGCGCGGCGAGCAGCTCCCCTACGCGCCGTTTTCATCCTTCGGGGCGACGCGACGTGTCAGTCTGACTGCGGCGAAGAACCTGCTTTCCCATTGTTTTACAAGTAGATGCTTCGCTTCACTCAGCATGACATTCCACTTCGGTGTGGCCGTTAGACCGCCCCTGACGAGGATGGGCGCATCATGGAGAAGCTTGAGGCCATCTCAAGCACCGCTATCGTTCGACGCGCCCGTTGGATCGATAAAATTATCAGCATCGGGAGCCGTTTTGGGGAAGACCCTTCGCGGGTTGAGGCCCAGCTCAATTCCGAAATTGAGCGTGAAGGTACGGCTGCTCTTATCGATCACCTCAGATTGTGCGGTTCCATTCCGGCACACTATGGGCATGATACAAGTGAGGAAAAGCTATATTCGAAGTACACGGACGCTCTGCTCGCCGCTACATTTCGGTACGTCGGTCTGACGAGCCTGGTACTATCGGGACGAGCAGACGCCGCCGACGTTGAAGCTGTCGGCGCCAACTATAGTCTCATCGCGGATGCTAAGGCCTTCCGGCTAAGCCGGACGGCAAAAAATCAAAAAGACTTCAAGATCGAATCGATGCACGCGTGGAAGCACGGGAAGCCCCATGCCATGGTGGTTTGCCCGATATACCAGCTCCCCAGCCTGACCAGCCAGATTTACCAGCAAGCCATCGCTAGAAGTGTTTGCATATTTTCGTATTCTCATCTGGCTGTGCTGGTCCTGTTTTGCGACGAATCCGGAAAGCCTTCTGCCCAGCGCCTTTTATTGAAAGTCTTGAAGTGTGCCGAAACCCTGCATCCTACGAAGGATTCTGTTGTCTACTGGACCTGTATTAATCGCGCCATGCTGAGTTTCCACAAATCGGTTGGAGAGTTATGGCTTACAGAAAAGCTGGCCATGATCGAGTTCTTGAGTATTGCGAAGGAGGACGCTCTGACGTCGTTGGCGCGAGAACGCGAGCGCATCATGAAAATGAGCCGCCAGGATGCGATTATGCATCTGATCGGCGACAGAAATATTGACGGCCGGGAAAAAGTGATCCGTTCACGCGCAGACAATGGAATACTTTCCCTCATGTGAATGGCAGCAAATCATCTTGTAGCCTCTTCCGGAAAATGTCCGCGTATTTTGCATTTTTCTCGCAGGCTATAAAGTGCCGCCCAAGGTTTCGCGCTGCGACTGCGGTTGAACCACTTCCGGCAAATGCGTCGAGGACAACCTGGCCGGGCTTAGTAGTCAGTGCAATCAAGGCCTGCATAAGCCGCACCGGTTTTTGAGTCGGGTGAAGCCCAGCCTCCCCACGGGCAAATGCGCCGTCGAGTATGTTATCGGGCCGGCGAACATAGCGAAGAAACTCCTCCTCGTTAAATGGCCCGATGCCATAGCTCAGGGCATTGTCCGCAACGGTCGTGCCTATTTTGTACGGCTTCGTAAACCATAAAACCGGCTCAAAGGACGGGCGAAGGTTGCCCACCCTCCACCCCTCCCATTCTTCTGAAGACACATGATCTCCGCGACGATCAAAAACAACGCTGACACGCTGAGCCCGATGTGGCGCCCGCCCACGCAGCCAACACAGCATATCCTTAAACGAGAATCCCGCATCCTCCAGCGCGCAAATGCATCGATGCGCGTATCGCCGTCCCGCGAAAGCGAACGCCGTACCACCTGGCTTCAGCACGCGCAGCCATTCCGCTGCCCAACTTGAGCACCAGTCGTAATACTGGCTTGGGATGGCGCGATCAGCTTCCGACCATCCGTTAATCGGTTTGCCCCTCTTGCGAAAAATAGCGCCGGATTTCTCCTGGGCCGGACTCGACCCCAAAAAAGCGGAATTTGTATTGTCGTGTAAGACGTCCCAATCCTCGGCGCCGATACCGTATGGTATATCGCTGAGAATCAGGTGTACGGACGCGGGCGGGAAGGTTTGCAGCGTTTCCGTAGAATCACCAACGATTAATGTGTCAAGCGGCAACTCTGGCTCAACCGTACCCGGACGGTCACAGGAGACAATTGGATCACCAGGACGACTCATGGTTGAATTTTATCAGAGGTAAAAATGGGCGCAAGATATTCTTGATGGCATGGCAACCCGTAACTACCACCTTACGACCCATCCATGTAGCGCAGCGCGGCGTAGCCGGGTTGCGTCAGCCCGCGTAAAAGTTTCACCCGAGGCGAATATCGAGCAGCGAGCCCCGGCGGCTACAACAATTCCGCCCAGCGCTCGAACACCTGTCTGCCGATCTTCTGAAGGCCTGGCAAGTGCTCTTCCGCTTCACGGACGATCTCGCCGCCTTCGAGGCCCTCCTGCTTCAACTCGTCCGCGAATGTTGCGACCATCCCGCGAAGAACCGCCGGCGTAGTCTCCATGTGGAAAAGAAATCCGTAAGCATTCGCGCCGTAGCGGAACGCCTGGCACGCCGTCATTTCCGAGGACGCAAGGGCCGTCGAGTTGGCCGGCGAGTCAAAAATGTCGCCGTGCCAGTGGCAGGCCATGAAGGACTGGTCGAGGCCGCTCAGCAGCGAATCACGCTGTGAAGACTCGCTGAGCGTTACTCTATGCCAGCCGATTTCCTTTTGTTTCCCTCGCCTCACGCTTGCGCCGAGTGTTGACGCAAGCAATTGGCTGCCCAGGCAAACGCCGAGCACGGGCGTGTCCTCGCGCAGCGCGTTTTCGATGAGCCGCATTTCGCCGCGGATGAATGGATAGCGTTCGTATTCGTATACCCCCATCGGACCGCCCATAATAACCAAACCCGCGGCGTCGCCAACCTCTTTCGGGGGCGCGCCGCCCGCAAACGTTCGCACCGTTTGGGGCAGGAATCCCTTTCGTTCAAGCGCCTCGGCAATCAGTCCCGGCATCTCGCACTCGGCGTGCTGCAATACGATGACCTGTTTCATCGAACGCCTTTTTTCGTAGTCTGCGGCTTGCTTGCCCGCCCGTTTTTGTGGTGCTCGTAGGGGCGCCTGCACGGAGACCGGACGCTCGCCCCCTTGCTTCCTGCCGCAGTCCGGTACAAACTGGATACTGGAAGGCTCGCGGCAGACACGAATCTGCGGCGGCGTGAGGCGGCTTCATGCGCTGGTCTTGGAAAATCGGACGGCTAGCTGGGATCAACGTGTACATGCACGCCACATTCCTGCTGCTGGTTCTCTTCGTGCTCTTCGTCGACTTCTCACACGGCAGCAATATCCCGGCGGCCGTGGTAGGGGTCATCTTCGTTCTCATTATATTTGCCTGCGTCGTTCTGCACGAGCTCGGCCACGCGCTGACCGCCCGCCGGTACGGGGTGCAAACGCGCGACATTATCCTGCTTCCCATCGGCGGCGTGGCCCGCCTGGAGAGAATGCCCGAAAAGCCGAGCGAGGAGCTGGCCGTTGCCATCGCGGGACCCCTGGTGAACGTGGCGATTGCCCTGGCGCTGCTTGGCGTTCTGCTCGCCATCGGAGTGCGCCCACAGTGGAGCGATTTCCGCGGCGTCAGCAGCGGTTTCCTGGAAAACCTGATGATCGTTAACGTCTGGCTAGTGGGCTTTAACCTGCTGCCCGCCTTTCCCATGGACGGCGGCCGCGTGTTGCGCGCGCTGCTGGCGACCCGGATGGACTATCCGCGCGCAACGAAGGTGGCGGCGCGCGTGGGCCAGGGCATGGCCGTGGTTTTCGCCATTGTGGGCCTTTATTCAGATCCCTTCCTGGTCTTTATTGCCATCTTCGTCTGGATGGGCGCCGACGCTGAGTCATCTTCCGCCGTGATGGGGCGCGCATCTATGGGCGGAATCCCCGTCGGGCAGGTGATGCTCACCGACTTTCGCACCCTCGGCCCCGAAGATACCCTGCAGTACGCCGTCGACCAGTCGCTTGGCGGCTGGCAGCAGGATTTCCCCGTTGTGTGGGGCGATCGCGTCCTCGGGTTTCTCACCAATGAGGATCTTAAGCGAGCCCTCTCCCAACACGGCGCCACCGGGCGCGTGCGCGATGCGATGCGGCGCGGGTTCCCTATGGCGGACGCCCACGATCCGCTCGATCGCGCCTTGGTCTTGCTCCAGGCCTGCCGGTCGAAATCCATCCCGGTGCAGCACGACGGCCATCTCGTCGGCATCCTGAACGCTAACCGCGCCGGCCAATATATGATGACTCAGTCCACACTCTCCCGCAAAACCCCGAGCGCGCGAGAGCCTGCCGCCGAGAGCCCCAAGCCGGACTCGAACCCAGTCAAATATTAATCCCGGGTCGAGAAGGCCGTCGCGCCCGTGACGCTCCTCTGGGGATAACCAACCACATTGTTGCGGATCGGTGCGCGGGCATATTGTCCGTAGGGGCGCCGCTTGCTGCGCCCGGCGTGGCGCGCCGGTTTTTTCAGCACCCGCTGAGGCGATGCGCTTCCGCCAGAAAATTTTCGATTTCCGTACTGTAGCCTAGCTATGTAGGCCATAATATGGGGATTTCACGGCAGCTCCGGGCCAGACGCTCCAGAAGGCTCCTTTTCGACGGCATCGATCGCCCGCGCTGGCTTTGCGGCTTCCGCCGCCTGAATCGGCATATGGCATTGTCCGTCAAAATAGCCGCCCGGCTCGACCACGAGCACCGGCGTGTAGATGTCACCCAGGATCACGCCGCGCTCCTTGATTTCGATCCGCTCGGTGGCGTGGACGGCGCCCTTCACTTTACCCACGACACTGACGGATTTCAGCGTGATTTCCGCCTCGACTTCCCCTTGCTCAGCGATCAGCAAGACCCCGTCGCCGTTGATCTCTCCCTTAAAATGAGAGTTAATGCGCACGGCACCGGAGGAAATCTTGAGTGTGCCCTCCATCTCCGCCCCAGGTTCAAGGGTAGCCGTCATGCCGTGCTTCCCCAAATCGGTCGTGCTCTTCTCCTTACCTAACCCGAGTGACATAGAAACCTCCTCTTGCGGTCTTGTGCCGATTTTTCACCGGCCCCTCACCTGGGGCTTAACCTGGATTGTTCATGAATGGTCAGGAGGGCGGGGTTTTAACCCCGCCGAAAGCTTGCATCGTTCTATTTCCTTTTGCTTGCCGGATGAGCGGCTCGTTATAACGAGCCGCTCATCC
>JBOGJT010000196.1:0-4469 GCA_050745065.1 Terriglobia bacterium | reverse complement strand
GCGGCCAGAGGCCGCCGCTACAGAATAGGATGGCCGTGAATCATGCCCCCCGTATAGGAGAATTCTGACTCTAACAAAAGCGGGCGGGGCTGACAAGATAAATACGGATTAGCATCCCGCGCGTTGTGTATCCAGGAATGTTTCACGTGAAACGTGGCGTGTTCAGCACGGCATGTTGGTTTCACGTGCAACAACCCTTAGAGGCGCGATCCAACCAGGATGACCCGCGCACGGCTCAAGGGGATGGGAATTTCCTGTTCCCAGTGCATAGCTGCTGATCGCAACGTATCCGCCTGCGAATGAGAAACCCAGAGACAAAGCCTTCCAGATTCAGAAAGCATAGGGCCCGCCACGGTCACGAGATTCTCAAGGCGTCCTACTGCCCTGGCAGTAATCGTTTCAAAGCGTTCCGGCTTGCCACAAAATGCTTCCAGCCGGTCCGCGAGAACGGTCACGCCTGAGAATCCACACGCTCTGGTCACCTCCTTCAGAAATGCTCGCCTTTTCGCGATCGGCTCAAGCAACACCACGGCGAGATCAGGTACGGCCAACTTTAGGGCTAAGCCGGGGAAACCAGCGCCGCTGCCAATGTCCAGCAATCGTCCCCGAAAATCCACATGCCGCGCTAGAAACAGGCTTTCACCGAAATGACGAGTTACCATCTCGTCTTCATTGCGAATCGCCGTCAGGTTCATCTTCGCGTTCCACCGCATGAGCAGCTCCAGGTAGACCTGAAGCTGTAGCATGGCGCGGCGATCGAGTTCAACGCCGTAGGGCCGCAACAGCGCTTCGAGGTGATCGAGGCCGAGCATCGTCTCGCAGTCCGCCATTGCTCTTCCGAGTGGTACGGTCCGGCCGGCGCGGGGCTCTTTCCGGGATTTGAGTTATAGCCTAGTTAGCTAGCCTATAACAAAATATTCGCTATGCGCGAGCAGCGCCGTTGCGATCGAGATACGTCCGGATATCCCTGAGCACCCGGAGGAACATTTCCCGCGTCAGCGTTCCCGTCTGGGTGTTTCGCTGGCTGGGATGATATGAAGCATAGAGCCGCGGCAAGCCGCCCGGCAGGTCGTAACTAACCCCGTGCCCAAAACGCAGCACGGCGCGGGCCGGCAGTCTGTCATGGATGACGCGCAAATACGCGTCGAACGCAACGCGCCCAAGCGCCAGCACGGCATGCACGCGCCGCAGCAATTTCAGCTCTTCCTCGAGGTAGGGGCGGCAACGCCGCTGCTCTTCCGGCGTGGGCTTGTTGGCGGGCGGAGCGCAGCGGACGGCGGCCGTGATGTAGCATCCCGTAAGCACGAGGCCGTCGTCGAGGCTGGTGCTGCGCGGCTGATTGGCGAAGCCCGTGTCGTACAGCGCCTGGAAGAGGAAATCGCCCGAGCGGTCGCCAGTAAACATGCGCCCCGTGCGATTGCCGCCGTGCGCCGCGGGTGCGAGCCCGAGAATCAGCAGCCGGGCAAACGGATCGCCAAAGCCGGCCAGAGGCTTACCCCAGTAGCTCTCCTGGCGGTACATTCGCCGTCGTTCCAAAGCCACTTTGCGGCAGTGGCCGATGAGCCGGGGGCAACGGATGCAGGAGACAATCCTCCGGTTGAGACGGGCTAAATCCTTCAAGGGCGGGAGAGCTTCGGTCATCAGAATGATCTCGCACAAGGATAGCATGCTGCGCGAGCGCGCATTGGGGTGCGGGTTGGTGGAACTGCATTTCCACGACCCAAATTCCGGATTGTGGATCGCCAGACGTTGAGGATTTCGATGCTGAGTCCTGGATCTGCATCCTTAAGATTTCAATTTTTGAATCGCCGTCACAGCGCAGGGCTTCACCGTGGGCGCGGGCAGCGAGAAAGACGAAAAATAAGGGCAAAAGCCAAGGGAAAAAAGCCCCTTCATGTCGGTAAGATTAAATGGGGCTTGACACACCGCGATTTGGAATTGACGCGCGAGGGTGATTGGAACTATGCTTCACAGTTCATTCCACGTCTGCAAAAATCTCGGGAGGGAAGTTCCAATGATTTCGGCCAAATACAGATTCTGCGCGGCGTTTGCCGTGAGCCGCTTCGCGGCGTCCAGAGTGCTTGGGCGAGGAGCAAATCGGCTCAGAATGCCATCCCGTGCGATGATGGCGCGGCGTCTCACGCTGTTGCTCGCGGTCTGCTTTGTCACTCTTTACGGTACGAGCGTTTTTGCGGCGGATTTACAACTGATTCCCTATCCCCGTCAGCTTCAAACCACTCAAGGGGTTTTTCGCACCAAGAGCTCGATCACGATCGGAGTGCCGGGCGGCAGCGACCAGGACAACTTTGCGGCGTCGTTGCTGGCCAAAGATCTGGACTCGTTGGATGGCGTCGAGGCGCGCGTGGGCAAGCGCCCGTCTGGCTCACCGCGCATTCTTCTCGCTCGCGCGGACACGCGCGACGGCGAGCGCATTCTTCAGCAGGCGGGGCTGACACTTCCGGCGCAGGCAGACGAGGAGGGATACGCCCTGGTGGTGACGCCGCGCGAAGCAGCCGTGGTAGCGAAGAGCGCGGCTGGCATGTTCTACGGCGTGCAAACGTTGCGGCAATTACTCCATCCGGCGGAGGGCGGCGGGGCGGCGGAATCACCCGCGGTGACGGTGGAGGACTGGCCCGCGCTGCGTTGGCGGGGCGTGAGCATTGACATTAATCGCGGCCCCATTCCCACGCTCGCCTTTATCAAGCGGCAGATTGCGCAGCTCGCCGAATACAAACTGAACCTTTATTCGCTTTACATGGAGAATACCTACGCCTACCCCAGCCTGCCGCTCGTCGCGCAGCCTGCCGCGGCCATCACGCCGGACGAGGCGAAGCAGATTGTAGCTTTTGCTAAACAATATCACGTCATTGTGATGCCGCAGCAGGAGTCGTTTGGCCACCTCCACTTGGTCCTGCAGAACGAGCGGTTTCAAAACATGGCTGAGACACCGTATGGTGACGTGCTTTCGCCCACCGTTCCGGCGTCGCTCACGTTCATCGGCAAGATGTTTGCCGACCTCAACGAAGCCTTTCCCGGACCGTTCTTTCACATCGGCGCGGATGAAACCTTTGATCTCGGGCTGGGACGCACCAAACAATGGGTGGACCAGCAGGGATATGGAAAAGTTTATGTAGATTATCTGCGCCAAATCGACCAGTTGCTAAAGCCCTATCATCGGAAGGTCCTCTTCTGGGGTGACATGGGCGTACGCCATCCCGAGCATCTCGCGGAGCTTCCGCATGACATGATCGCCGTGCCCTGGGTCTACTCCGCCGAAAAATCCTACGCGCGAGATATCACACCCTTCACCAAGGTGGGCCTTGAAGTCTGGGTTGCCCCTGGGGTCAGCAATTGGAGCCATATTTTCCCCAACTACGCCAACGCCATGGCAAACATCCGCCAATTCGTGACCGATGGGAAGAACCTGGGAGCGACCGGTATGCTCAACACCACGTGGTGCGACGACGGCGAGTGCCTGATGAATCATACCTGGTATGGACTGGCGTACGGCGGCGCGCAAAGCTGGCAGCAGACGGTAGACGACAAGGAATTTGAGAACGCTTGGGACTGGGCTTTCTACCGCGCAGACGGGCACCACTTCGTCAGCGCCGTCAACACGCTTTCGCAGATCGACGTGCTGCTCGGCAAGTCGGTTCACTCGGATGGCAACGACCAGCTCATGTGGATCAACGCCATGACGCCGGGGGGTCAGGCCTTCTACGCTAAAATGGCGCCATCGGCGCACCAGGTACGCTTGATGGCAGAGGATGTGGCTGCGAACATCGTCACCAACGGGCATATGGCGCGGCGCAACGCGGATATCCTACCTTACCTGTCATTTGCCGCGCGCCGGTTTGACTACGTGGGGCAAAAGGCAATTTACACCAAGCAAATCTCTGATCTTTACGCCCAGGCGCAGGCTAACGTCTCGAATCCGCGTCAAGTGCGCGAAGCGCTTTCCCCAATTATTGGGGGCGACGGCTGGATGGAGGATATGCGCGATCACGTTACCGCCTTGCGCGCGGATTATAGCAAGCTCTGGCTCGAGGAAAACCTGCCCTTTGCGCTGGACGACATTCTCGTGCGCTACACGCGGGAGCTCGACCGCTGGGAGGCAGCTACCGACCGCATGCAGGATATTCGCAGGACGTATGGCCGAACCCATCAGTTGCCGCCGCTCCTTCTACCGCAGGAACCGTCCGGGCCGCAACCGTAGCGAATGAATTTGGGCGGTGCAGCGGCGGCCCGTGACCGCCGGATTTTCTTGTTTAAAAACCGGCGGCAGGGACGCCGCCGCTACAGCCGGGGGCGTCAAAAGTGCGGGGGCGGGGACGCGGCCGCCACGGCGAGGTTCATCAAAATCTTCCATTGAGCGCCGGTCACGGGCATGACGGAAAGGCGCGGCATCCGCACTAAAGCAAAATCGGTGAGCGCCGGTTGTTTCTTCACCTCTTCGAGCGTCACCCGCC
>JBOGJT010000195.1:0-11958 GCA_050745065.1 Terriglobia bacterium | reverse complement strand
CATAGCGTCCTCGTTGGCCCGCGGCTTAGTCCAATTGATTTTTAGCTGAGTGGGCGCGGACGACATCGTGGGTGACCTCCCAAATGCCGTCTCCCGCGCCCGCTCAGCTAAAAATCCTCCGCATTACATGCACAATAACCCGGTGAAACGCGGCCTCGTCCGGCAGCCCGGAGCCTGGCCCTGGTCAAGTTGGAGGTTTTACCTCCTCAATGACGCCACCACGTTGTTGATCAACCCAATGCCATGGCGGGTAGCGCGGAGTTGTTTTGTAACTCCGCGGCTTTTGGGTCGTGCCGTGCGAAGATAAAAGCCGCAGAGTTTCAAAACGCGAAACTCTGCGCTACCTGCTACCTGCTTCTTGCTGCGTGTTGCCGTCCGGGTCCGTCACCTGCGTTACCCGGCTCAAGGCGGGCAATGAATTGGTTCAAAACGACAAGGACTTGAGGATCGCGGACCGGAGCCGGGGCGCTTTGGACCGGCGCCGTTTGCGCAGCGGCCAGCGCGGCTGCAAGGCATGTATAAACGATACCCGCGAAGCAACGAAAACGCATGGGTCCCCTCCAACGCCCGATTGTCTTGCGGAAGTTCAGCAGCCAGCGGTTCGAGACTACATATTCGTTGACGCTCGCTTGTCAATCGAAAACGTAGACCAAAACCGGCTGATAGTTACTCCCACAAACTGCGGCAGCTACACGTCAAAGCAGAGCTCAATCCAGAACAAATGTGGCGTTGGCGCGAGCGCTGGTTCGTGCTATATTATGAATGGGTCCAAGCCTTCACTCCAACGCGAAGGGTTTCCCTTTTGCTTCAATTAAATGGTTGAAAATAAACGATTTACATGACGGCTCGCGCTATTCATCGCGTCCTGTGCGCACGGTGTTTTTCGTCAATGGTGGCCCGCTTTCCATCTGAGCGGAAGGCGGCGCCGACAATGCTTCCGGGTTCCTCTTCGAGATGATCTCCATGAATGCATGGCAGGAAATCCTCGGCTATCTTAAAGAGAAGGTCAACACCCAGAGCTACCAGACGTGGCTCCGGCCAACCCGCTTCAGCCACGTTGCAGGCGGCAGTCTTGTGGTGCGCGTGCCTAATCGTGAGTTTCAAGACTGGATCGAGGAAAAGTATGGCGCGATGATCACCGACGCGCTTGAAGCGTTAAGGCTCAGCTACCACCACATTTCGTACGTCTTTGACGATGCCAACGACGGCAAGCCTGAGCGCTCCCCGTACCAAAAAGCCGTGCAAGGGAAGCTTGATTTTGACTCTTCGTTGCATCAACTCGATCCCCGCTACACATTCGACGCCTACGTTGTAGGATCATGCAACCAGTTCGCTCACGCGGCCGCCCGCGCCGTGGCCCAGTCCCCGTCTAAAATGTATAACCCTCTTTTTCTGTATGGCGGCGTTGGTTTGGGCAAGACCCACTTGATGCACGCCATAGGACACCTGATCAAGGGCCAGTGGAAGGAAATGCGCCTGGCTTATGTGTCGTCTGAAACGTTTACCAACGAGGTGATCAACTCTCTCCGTTATGACCGCATGATTTCTCTGCGGGAAAAGTATCGCAACGTCGACGTGCTCCTGGTAGATGACATTGAATTTATCGCGGGAAAAGAACGCACCCAGGACGAGTTCTTTCACACATTCAACACGCTCTATCAGGCACAGAAGCAGGTGGTGGTTTCAAGCGATTGCGCCCCCAAAGAGATCCCGGCCATCGAAGACCGGCTCCGGTCGCGCTTTGCGTGGGGTCTCACCGCGGATCTTCAGCCTCCTGACCTCGAGACTAAAATGGCCATCCTCGCCAAGAAAGCCGAGGTTTCGGGATACGTTTTGCCCGCGGATGTCGCTGAGTTCATCGCGTCCAGAATTAAAGCAAGTATCCGCGATCTCGAGGGGGCGTTAACGCGCCTTCTGGCCTACTCCTCTCTGGCAGGCGAAGATGTTTCTCTCGGAATGGCACATCAGGTGCTTAAAAACGTTATAGATCAGGACGAGCGCCGGGTCTCGGTTGAAAACATCCAGCGGCTGATCTGCCGGGAGTTCGGCTTGAGTCTCGGGCAGCTTAAGTCAAAAAACAACAGCCAGAAAATCGCTTATCCGCGCCAGCTTGCGATGTACCTTGCGAAGCAGCTTACGCCTACATCCCTCCCGCAGATTGGCCGTGAGTTTGGCGGCAAGCATCACACTACGGTGCTTCATTCTATAAATAAGATCGCTGAGCTGCGCAAAGAAAATCGCGATATTAACAGGCTTATCAACAAGCTAACTGATAGCCTGAATTAAAGTTGGGCTGTCTCGAAGTTTGGATGCTTATGGAAGAGATTGTGGAAAATTTATGGGTGTGTGTTTTGCACAACGATTCGCCAAAATCACCACTCATGGTACGGCCACTGTATTCCTCAAGCTCTTCAAATTCTATGAGATACTGGAATATCCACATTTCCACAACACTTACTACTACTATCTACTAGATAGGTGTATCAAATTATGGAACTAACCGTTCGTAAGGCTGAGCTTTTGCAGGAACTAGATTTGGCCCAGAGTGTGGCGGAGAAGAAGACAACTATTCCGATCCTCTCCAACATCCTCGTGGAAGCCACCGATTCCGAGCTGCGCCTCAGCGCGACGGACTTGGAGTTGGGCCTGCGTTCGGGGTGTCCGGCTCGAGTGAAAAAGACGGGAGCCTCAACCGTTCCTGGAAAGCGGTTGCTCGAAATCGTCCGGTCGCTTCCCGACGCGGAAATCAAGATAAAGGCGCTGGAGAATCATTTCATCCAGGTAACGTGCGAACGCTCGTCGTTTAAGCTGGCTGGAATGGCTATGGATAATTTCCCCTCTCTACCGGAAATTCCAACGACGCTTGCGACGATCCCGCCCGGCGTCCTTGGGCCCATGATCCAGCGGACAGGATTTGCCATATCAAGCGAAGATTCCCGCTACACACTTAACGGAGCCCTTCTTTTATTAAAACCAGACAGGGTTTTAATGGTGGCCACGGACGGCCATCGCCTGGCGCAAGCTGAACGGGAAATTACGGTGGAAGGTCTTAACAGCGAATTACGAGTTTTGATTCCGAAGAAGGCGATGGCGGGAATCCAACGGTTGCTTGCGCAGAGCGGCGACCAGGCGCCCGTTTACTTTGCCAAGGACGAAAGCCACCTTTTCTTCTCCGCAGGTCATCGCATCCTGATCTCTCGCGTGCTGACCGGCCAGTTTCCCAATTACGAGGCCGTCCTTCCGCGGGATAACACGCGGATGCTCGATGTGAGTAAGGCACAATTCATCGAGACCATCCGCCGGGTTGCGCTGCTTGCGGATGAGAGGTCGCGGGTAATCCGTTTTCAGATGTCCGCGAACCATATGGAGATGTTTGCCTCGAATGGCGACTACGGGGACGCGCACGATGAGCTTGACGTGGAGTACACCAGCGATCCCATGCAGATCGGCTTTAATTATCAGTATCTACTCGACTTCCTGGAGGTGTCGGGCGAGAGCGAGAAAATCCGGCTGGAGTTGAAAGACGAGCAAAGCGCGGGCCAGTTTCGCCCCGCCGAGGACGACTCCTGCCGCTACCGGTATGTTGTGATGCCGATGCGTGTGTGATGCGTAAAGTTTAATGCAGGAGGAAGGCAAGGTTACGTGGAAGAATCCAGCAAGATGATGGAAACGCAGACCGCCGAAAGCGAGCGGTATGACGCGGCGAGCATTAAAGTTCTAGGCGGACTCGACGCGGTGCGTAAGCGCCCGGCGATGTACATCGGGTCAACCGGGCAAGTGGGCCTGCATCACCTCGTTTGGGAGGTAGTGGATAATTCCGTCGACGAGGCTCTGGCGGGTTTTTGTGATCGCATCGACGTGACCGTGCACTCGGATAATTCGATCACTGTGGTGGACAACGGCCGGGGCATCCCGGTGGATCAGCATAAGGAGGAAGGGCGCTCGGCAGCGGAAGTGGTCATGACCGTGCTGCACGCGGGAGGAAAATTCGACACCAAAAGTTACAAAGTGTCCGGCGGCTTGCACGGCGTTGGCGTCTCGGTGGTGAACGCGCTTTCGGAGTCGCTGGATCTCGAGATCTGGCGCGAGCCGCCGGGCGAGAAAACGCGCTACACGTGGGAGCAGTCCTACGAGCGCGGCAAACCGGCTGGGCCGCTCAAAAGGACCGGAAAAACGGAACGCCGGGGCACCAAGATCACTTTTCTTCCTGACGCCGCCATCTTCCCCTCCGTTGAGTTCAACTATGACACGCTCGCGCAGCGGCTGCGCGAAGTTTCCTTTCTCAATAAAGGTCTTACCATCCGCCTGAAGGATGAGAGAGCGGATAAGCAGGCAGAATTTCACTACACCGGCGGCATCGCGGAATTTGTAAAGCATTTGAACAAAAACAAGGACGTGCTGCATCCTGTGCCGATATACGCCGAAGCGCAGCGCGATGACGTGAGTATTGAATTCGCCATTCAGTATAACGACGCCTACGCCGAAACGATGTTTTCGTTTGCCAACAACATCAACACCATTGACGGCGGCACGCACCTTTCCGGGTTCCGGGCGGCCCTGACGCGGGCGATTAATCAGTTTGGCCAGAACCAGGGATTATTCAAAGACCTTAAGGAAAACCTGACCGGTGAAGACGTGCGCGAGGGCCTGGTGGCCGTCGTCAGTGTGAAGCTTCCGCAGCCGCAGTTTGAGGGGCAAACCAAGGGCAAACTAAACAGTGACATTCAGAGCGTGGTAGCGAGCTTTGTCTACGAAAAGTTGATGGAGCACTTTGAGAAAAACCCAACCGTAGGCCGCAAAATCTGCTCGAAGTCCATTGAAGCGTCGCGCGCCCGCGAGGCGGCGCGCAAGGCTCGCGAATTGACGCGGCGCAAGGGAGCGCTCGATTCGGGTGGGCTGCCCGGAAAGCTTTCCGATTGCCAGGAGAAGGATCCTGAGCGCTGCGAGCTGTTTCTGGTGGAGGGCGATTCGGCGGGCGGCTCCGCCAAGCAGGGCCGCGACCGCCGCTACCAGGCCATCCTGCCGCTGCGCGGCAAAATCCTCAACGTAGAGAAGGCGCGCTTTGACAAAATGCTGGGCCACGAAGAAATCCGCGCGCTGATCACCGCGATTGGCACCGGCATTGGAAAGGACGATTTTGATATTGCCAAGCTGCGCTACGGAAAGATCATTATCATGACGGACGCGGACGTGGACGGCTCCCACATCCGCACGCTGCTGCTCACGTTCTTTTACCGCCAGATGCCGGAACTCGTGGAGCGCGGGAACGTGTACATTGCCCAGCCGCCGCTTTACTTGATCAAGAAGGGGAAAAGTGCGCGCTACATCCGCGACGAGAAGGAATTCCGCCGCGAGGTCATGCGCCGCGCCACGGAAGATCACAGCGTGGAGCTCGGAGAAAACGGGAAAACCGTGAAGCTGCAAGGCGGCGACCTAACGAATTTTCTTATGGCGCTGGCCGAATATGTGGACCTCTTCGATAAGCTCGAAAAACGGCTCGGAGATAAGCGGCCCATCAACGCGCTGCTGAAGGTGGATCTCGGCAAAAAGGCGGAGCTTGAACAGCAGACTAAACTCGACGCAGTAGCAGCGGCGCTGATGGGCGCGGGCTTCAAATGCGCTATCACGCTCGACGAAGAGCACAACCTCTACGTACTGAAGTTTTCGAATGAAGTCCTGGGCGAGCGGATCATCGACTGGGAGCTGCTCTCGAGCCCCGATTATAAGCGCCTGCTGGACCTCCATCGCCGCGTTCAGACGCACGACCGCCCGCCGTTTGTCATCGCTTCGAACGGCGACCGCATCACGATCCAGGACCGCCGCGAGCTGCTCGATCACGTCATGGCCGCGGGCAAGAAGGCATTCACCGTGCAGCGCTTCAAGGGGCTCGGAGAGATGAACCCGGACCAGTTGTGGGAAACGACGATGGACGCCGACCGGCGCATGCTGCTGCAGGTGCGTGTGGAAGACCAGGTCGAGGCCGACTCCATTTTCACCGTGCTGATGGGTGACGCCGTCGAGCCGCGCCGCCAGTTCATCGAAAGCAACGCCCTCGAGGCTAAAAACCTGGACATTTGAAGCATGAAACGGTCCTACAGCGATGAACACGCGCGCTCGGGCACGAAAGCGGAGCTGCCGGAAATCGAGACGTGGCCGAACCAGTATCGCGGCTATGAAATCGAGATCGTGATTCCGGAATTCACCGCCGTATGTCCTAAGACTGGACTACCAGATTTTGGCAAGCTCACTTTAACCTACACGCCGGATCGGAAGTGCCTTGAGCTGAAATCTTTGAAAACGTATCTTCTGGCCTATCGGAACCTCGGCATTTTCAATGAAAATGTGGTCAACCGAATCCTCCGCGACATCGTTGAGGCCGCGGAGCCTGTCTCGGCGACGGTCGTCGGGGAGTTCACCCCGCGCGGCGGCCTACAGTGCAAGGTGACGGCTACTTGGACGCACAAAAAGGTGCGAGCCGCGAGACGATGAGCGCGACGGCCAAGAAGCCCGCCGTGGTGCTCTTCAGCGGTGGTTTGGATTCCACCACGGTGCTCGCGCACGCGCTGCACGACGGGTTTGACGCCTACGCGCTCTCCTTCCGCTACGGGCAGCGGCACGACTCCGAGCTGAAGGCTGCCGCCCGGCTTGCGCCGCTTATGGGCGCGGCCCGGCATCAGACGCTCGATATTGACTTAAGGGCCTTCGGCGGCTCGGCCCTCACCAGTGACCTTCCCGTACCCAAGAATCGGCTGGCAACGCCTCATTCCATCCCGATAACCTACGTTCCGGCGCGAAATACTATTTTTCTTTCCTTTGCGCTCGCCTGGGCCGAGGTTCTCGGAGCCAACGACATTTTTCTAGGCGTCAACGCACTCGATTACAGCGGATATCCCGATTGCCGCCCCGAATATATCGAGGCGTTTCAGCGGTTGGCGCGCCTGGCCACGAAGGCTGGGGTGGAGGGACGGCAGGCGCTCACTATTCACACACCCCTCATTCATCTTACCAAGGCTGAAATTATACGGATGGGGCTCAAGCTGGGAGTGGATTACTCGCAGACCCGCAGTTGCTACGATCCGTCGCCCGATGATCTAGCTTGCGGCGAATGCGACGCTTGTCTTTTGCGGAAGAAAGGGTTCGCTGAAGTAGGTGTTCCAGACCCGGTTCGTTACCGGGGATAGTGGACCGATCAGGATTCCGTATTATCGCGACAGTTTTCACTCTAGCGGCGCTCTCTGAGAAAGTGTGAAAAAACTTGAATTTGTCATGCTGGCCCTTCGCTCGTCATTCTGAGCGAAGCGAAGAATCTCTGTAGTTCGCTCAGGATAAACTCCGCGAAGCATCTGCTTTTTGTTGAAAATAAAAGGTCGGGATTCCTCGCTTTGCTCGGAATGACATCGCTGGCCGATTTTTTCAGAGCTTCTGAGTGCCGCTACAACAGTAACAGTGCGATTCAAATGACGCATGGCGCCTGAAAAATAGCGGCAGATGGCATGAGTTACAAGGTCAAAGAGATTTTCTACACGCTGCAGGGTGAGGGAGCGAACGCCGGCCGCGCGGCTGTGTTTTGCCGGTTTGCCGGATGTAACCTGTGGTCGGGCCGCGAGATTGACCGGGACGGCGCGGTGTGTGATTTCTGCGACACGGATTTCGCCGGGACCGATGGGCCGGGGGGCGGCACGTTTGCCACCGCCTCAAGTCTCGCGGCAGCGGTGCGCGAGAGGTGGCCCGGTCCGGGCCGCGCCTTCACGGTCGTAACGGGCGGCGAGCCGCTGTTGCAGTTCGATGAGTCGCTGCTGCGCGCGCTGCACGCAGGCGATGTTGAAGTTGCGCTGGAGACGAACGGAACGCGGTCCGCGCCCGCCGGAGTTGATTGGGTATGCGTCAGCCCGAAGGCGGACGCCCCGTTGGTCCTTACCGAAGGTGACGAGCTCAAACTGATTTATCCGCAGCCGGGTGCCGAGCCGCAACGCTTTGCGCACCTTCGCTTCCGGCACTTTTTCCTTCAGCCGATGGATGGGCCTGATCGCGCTGCCAACACCCGGCTGGCCCTCGCGTATTGCCTCGAACATCCGCAGTGGCGGCTAAGTCTGCAAACCCACAAGATTTTGGGAATCGCGTGAACGCGCCGCCAGGCGCAGCGTGTCCCTCTTGTGTTGCAACGAAAAAAACGGGCGTTGTGAGGCTGGGATCTCACAACGCCCGATGGGACTTACATCCTATCCCGGATTATTTTCCACCTTCTCGTGAAACTTTGAAACGGCAGTATCCTTGCCGTCGGTTTTGGTCCCATTAAATACGGCGGCCAGAGGCCGCCGCTACAGCGCGGTTTTCGCATACTTACGGTAGGCGAACGCCAAGCCCATCAATCCAGTGCCCATCAGCGCGAGCGAGGCGGGCTCGGGCGTCGGCGATGGCGGGTCAGCGGTGACGTTCATCAACAGCACGTCAGAATCGCAGTTGCCATCGGGTGGAACGTAGGCGGTGACGCCGACAAGCGGGTCATTCGCCGTCCATGAAACGGGAAAATATGTTTCATCCTTCGTACCGTCAAGCTCAAGGGTTCCAAGCGTTCCCACTTGATCGGACGTATAAATCCCGTAGCCTTCGCCCTCCTGAACGCTCCCGATCATGAGGTTTCCGCCGGTGATTCCCGCGTTGGCCAGGTTGCTGAAGTCCAACTGAATGAATTGACTCGTGTTGATCTCGTGGTCGTCTTCGTTGGCAATTCCCAGGCCGTGCTCGTCACCGCTATCCTGCTTGACATAGAGATCGGTGGGTGCGAACGCCCCCGCACGGTTTTGCTCAAATCCATACGCTATAACACTGTAACCATCCACCGTATAGGCTTGCGAAGCGCCGATCGCGCCCGGGCACGTCCGGCCGGCCGGACACGCGCTGAAATTGATGGTGGCGGTCCCTGCCCACGCGGATGACGTCATCATCGCGATCCCCGCAATCAAAGCTGCTATTTTAAGTCTCATTACGTTCCTCCAAGAGAATTGAGATACTCGATCTCTGTCAACGAATCCGCGCCATTGCAACGGGTCGCGTTTGGCTTTGGGCTTACGTCGCACACGCCGTTAATAGGGGCAATCAGGATGCCAAACGCTAACGGCTTTCAGACAATGTGCTATCAACCACTTGCAACGCCGTTGTCTCGTGTGCGGATTAACATGCAGTAATCAATGTCGATCGACCGGAAAGCGGGTGGCGAGCCTCAGGGCAAAGGAGGGAAAAGCTTTTCCTGCCAGCGATTAAAAATTCTAATGCCGGCCGATGGCGTAGCCGTGGCGAGCTTGGCAGTGCTTGCCCTCCGCAGTTACGACGCGATCGAGCACGCTGGAGCGGGCGGAAGACGCGTGCAAAATCGCTCACCCATTGATGGTGGAGCGATGTTAGCTTATAGGGAGAGAGGGAAACGTGCTCAAACTTCGTCTGCGATCGAGCTCGAAACCATTCCGGACTTGGCGGTCGGGAAGGCCGGCGCGCGCGCCTCATAGCGCGGCGGGTACAACACCGGCCGACAAGTGGTCGTTCTTTGTTCTTGTGCCTGCGTGCGGCGTCATGTGCATCTGCCTTCCGTCGAGCGCTTGGTGCCGAAGTCCGCGCGACGCGGCGCCGGTCAACGTTCGCACGCTGGTTCGCAACATGGTTTACAACCAGCTCCAGGAGATGCGGCGTCCTGCGCACCGTTACCAATACACGCATCGCGAGATCGCTCCGCACAGCTCGCAGACGACGGTGGAGATTCAAACGCAGCAGGGAATGGTGGCGCGTCTTACACAAGTGGACGGCCATCCACCTACGCAGAAGGAGTGCCGCAAGAATCGCGCGCGGCTGGCGCGCATCGCATCAAGCCCGCGCTTGGCGCGGCAGCGGTTGAAGAGCCAACAAACGGATTTGGAGCGCCGCGAGGAGTTGTTTGAGGCGCTGCCGCAAGCGGTGCTCTTCAGGTACGATGGAACCGAGCCGGGCACCGGCTGGATCAGGCTGAAGTACCGGCCCAATCCTGCATTCCGTCCGCGCCGGCGCGTGGGAGGCGTGCTGCAAGGTCTCGCTGGCACACTTTGGGTGGATCCTTCCAGCCAGCACCTGGTAAGAATTGACGGTAAGCTGGTACGAACCGTGTCCTTTGGATGGGGTGTCCTTGCCAAGCTCTACCCCGGCGGCCACTTCATCATGGAGCAAAAGCGACTCCCTGATGGCGCCTGGCAGCTCACGAGTCTGGATGTGAGTTTTCAGGGCGTCATTCTGCTTTTTAAGAGGCTCAACGTAAATCTGAAGGAGCTATACGGCGCGTTCGAGGAGACACCGGAAAACTTGACGCTGGCGCAGGCCGTCGAGCGATTGGATCGAATTCCGGTGGCGTGTGGGAATTAGCGGGGTGTTTTTTAACACGATTCTCCGAACCTGTCATTCTGAGCAAAGCGAAGAATCTGCCATTGCTTTGAATCAATGAGCTGCGAGATTCTTCCTTCGGCTTCGCTCAGGACCGCCTTCGGCTCCTCAGAATGACACGCTTTCAGAGTTTTTTAGCAACCTGTTAAAGGGCGCAACGAGCAGCGTCCCCACGATGAACGTCATAAGCCACTTGATTTCAAGGTTGCCTTTCCCCATTTTCACAGCAGAATGACACGGGGTTTGGATCGCCGCCGCCGCGCTGCGTTACGGCAAGTGCATGGGGGAGCAGCACGGTGTGCGCACGGGCCTCGGCTCCATGAGCTCGACGCGAGTGCCATCCGGGTCATAGAGGTTAAGCTGCCACTTGCCGTCGCGGCCGATTTGCGGCTTGATGGGCTTATAGCCTCGCGCCGAAAGTGTCTTGGCGGCGGCGGCGACGCTGGGGACGCCTAAAGCGAGATGGTGATTCACGCCGAGCGTGCGCCGCGAAAAGTCCTTGACGTTGAGCATGTATTCGAGCCAGTTCGTCCCGTTGGGCACGCGCATATCCACCCAATCGGTTTCTCCGTCCTTCATGCCTCCGTACCACATCACTTTGAAACCCAGGATGTCCTTGTAGAACGCGTCGTCCGCGGCGCGGTTTTGTACAATCAACCCGGCGTGAATGATCTCGCTTGAAACGCGGCGCGGCGAGAGATCCTCTCCCTTGTGCCGACCGGTCAACGAATCCGGTAGATACTGCACGAACTGGATCACGTGGCCGTTGGGGTCGGTCAGGGAAAATTCCAAATCGCCGTCCACACCGTGTTCCACGCTTCCGGCATCGCGGACGCCGTGCCGCACAAGGTAGGCGCGCATCGCGGCGGCGCTGGTTGTTTCAAACGCGATATTCAGCAGGCTGTCCTCATTCGGTCCGGTAGGCTCGGCGTAGACTTCGATATACTGGTGGTCGTTCACCTTGAAGAAGCAGACGTCAAGATGACTGACGGGAAGCTTCACGTCAAACGCTTCATCGAAACCGAGTATGTCCGTATAGAAATGGCGGACGCCGCTGAGGTCGCTGGTGATGAGGGCGACGTGGGCAATGCCCAATACCGGCGGCCTGCCAGAACTGGATGGGGGGGGCGGCGCCGAACCGGCAGCGCAGGCGAGCAGCGGAGCCGCGGCGAGGGCGGCGGCGGATAGCAGAGCGATGAGAGAACATTTGAGACGGCGCGGAAAATCCATGTGGCGATTGTGCGGGGCGGCGTAGGGTTTGTCAATGGGCGGCGGGGTTGTGGCGGCGGCCTCTGACCGCCGGTCTTTGCTAATAAAAACCGGCGGCCAGAGGCCGCCGCTACAGCCCCGCCGCCCATTGACAAACCCAAGGCCACCCCGCACAATCGCCACATGACTTTTCCGCGCCGTCTCAAATGTTCTCTCATCACTCTGCTATCCGCCGCCGCCCTCGCCGCGGCTGCGCTGCTCGCCTGCGCTGCCGGTTCGGCGCCGCCGCCCCCATCCAGTGCCGGCGGGCCGCCGGTATTGGGCATAGCCCACGTCGCCCTCATCACC
>JBOGJT010000194.1:0-21184 GCA_050745065.1 Terriglobia bacterium | reverse complement strand
GAAGCTTGTTCAGGGCGTTCCCCATCTTTTCCTCGTCAAGACCGACGAGGATTCGGGCCAGACCCTCATCTCGGGAATGGGCGAGCTGCACCTCGAGATCCTCGTCGACCGCATGGTCCGCGAATTCTCGGTTTCGGCGAACATCGGGAAGCCCCAGGTGGCCTACAAGGAAACGATCAGCAAGAAGATCGAGCAGCGGACCCGGTTTGCGCGCCAGACGGGCGGTCGCGGCCAGTTCGCGGACGTCACGATCATGATCGAGCCCATGCCGCCGGGCGGCGGCTTTGTCTGGGAGAACGAGATACGCGGCGGCTCGATCCCCAAGGAGTACATCCCCTCGGTGGAGAAGGGAATCGTCGAGGCGATGGAAAACGGGATCATGGCCGGATATCCGGTCGTGGATATCAAGGTCTCATTGCTGGACGGCCAGTTTCACGAGGTCGACTCCTCGGAAATGGCGTTCAAGATCGCCGGATCGATGGCGTTCAAGGAAGCAGCCGCGAGGGCCACACCCAAGCTGCTCGAGCCGATCATGGACGTCGAGGTGGTGGTGCCCGAGGAATACATGGGCGACGTCATCGGCGACCTGAGTTCGAGGCGCGGCCGTATCGGCGGGATGTTCCAGCGTTCGGACGCCCGCGTGGTCGCGGCGTCGGTCCCGCTGTCAGAAATGTTCGGCTATTCGACCCGGCTCCGCTCGATCACGCAGGGGCGCGCGGTCTATTCGATGCAATTCTCACGGTATGAAGAGATGCCTGCGGCGATGGCTGAAACGATCATCGCGAAGGTGAAGGGAGCCTAAACCCGCGCGCTCCGGCACCATTGGAGCGGACGGAGGGAATCGAAGGATGGCGAAGCAGAAGTTTGAGCGGACGAAGCCGCACGTGAACGTGGGGACGATTGGGCACGTGGATCACGGGAAGACGACGTTGACGGCGGCGATCACGATGGTCTTGGCGCAGAAGAATCCGAAGATCGCGGTACGGGATTACGGGTCGATCGACAACGCCCCTGAGGAAAGGGAGCGTGGGATCACGATCGCGACGGCGCACGTGGAGTACGAGACGGACAAGCGTCACTACGCGCACGTGGATTGCCCGGGACACGCGGACTACGTGAAGAACATGATCACGGGAGCGGCCCAGATGGACGGGGCGATCCTGGTGGTTTCGGCGGCGGACGGACCGATGCCTCAGACGCGGGAGCACGTGCTGCTGGCGCGCCAGGTCAACGTGCCTCACATCGTCGTGTTCATGAACAAGTGCGACATGGTGGAAGACCCGGAGTTGCTCGAGTTGGTGGAAGTGGAAGTGCGCGAATTGCTGACGAAGCACGGGTTTGCAGGCGACAAAGTGCCCGTGGTGCGCGGGAGCGCGCTGAAGGCGCTGGAGGGCGATGAGAAGTATGAGAAGTCGATTGACGAATTGATGGCGGCGGTGGACAGCTATATTCCGCTGCCCGAGCGCCAGGTGGACAAGCCATTTCTAATGCCGGTGGAAGATATTTTCTCGATTTCGGGACGCGGCACAGTGGTGACGGGCCGCGTGGAGCGAGGAAAGGTGAAGGTGCAAGAAGAAATTGAGATCGTCGGCCTGAGAGGCGAGCCGTTCAAGCGGGTGGTGACCGGCGTCGAGATGTTCAAGAAGCTGCTCGACGAAGGGCAGGCGGGGGACAACGTTGGAATTTTGCTGCGAGGCACAGAAAAGGACGACGTCGAGCGCGGAATGGTGCTGGCCAAGCCGGGGACGATCACGCCGCATACGAAGTTTAAGGCAGAAACGTACATCTTGACGAAGGAAGAGGGAGGACGGCACACGCCGTTCTTCAATGGCTACCGGCCGCAGTTTTATTTCCGCACGACGGACGTGACCGGGGTGGCGAAGCTGCCAACTGGGACCGAGATGGTGATGCCGGGGGACAACGTGACGATGGAGATCGAGCTGATCACAACCATTGCCATGGAGAAGGGCTTGCGCTTTGCCATCCGGGAGGGCGGCCACACCGTGGGCGCCGGAACCGTCACCGAGGTGGTTCAGTAAGCGAAAAACTTTATGACGCCACACGATAAAATTCGCATTCGCTTGAAGGGCTATGATCACCGTATTCTGGACCAGGCCGCGGTCGAGATTGTCTCGACTGCGAAGAGGAACGGAGCGCAGGTGGCGGGACCTATCCCGCTTCCCACGGTCAAGAACAAGTACTGCGTGCTGCGCTCGCCCCACACGGATAAGAAATCGCGCGAGCAGTTTGAGATCAGGACGCACAAGCGTTTGGTGGACATTCTTGAGCCGACGGCTTCGACGATTGACGCGCTCACGAAGCTCGACTTGCCGTCGGGCGTGGATATTGAGATCAAGGCGTTCGGCAGGGAACACACAAAGTGAGGGACCCGGGGCTCGCGACTCGGGGTTCGGAAATGACGGCGCTGCCGGCATGGCTTTTCTCGAATCCTGAATCCCGAATCACGAATCAGGAATTATGGTGAACGGAATTCTCGGCAAAAAGCTGGGCATGACGCAGGTTTTCCAACCGAATGGCGACGTCGTTCCGGCGACCGTCCTGAAGGCGGGGCCTTGCGTCGTGCTGCAGAGAAAGACGGCGAGCAAGGACGGCTACGACGCGGTCCAACTGGGCTTGGTGGAATTGCCCGGACCTAAGCGTGTGACCAAGCCGATGGAAGGTCACTTCAAGCGCGCCGGAGCAAACCCTGCCCGTTTCCTGCGCGAGGTGCGGCTGGGGCCGGGAAGCGACGAAATCAAGCTGGGGGACAAAGTACTCGTCGATCAGTTCACGACCGGCGAGTTCGTAGACGTGGTGGGTACGTCGAAGGGGCGCGGATTTGCCGGGGTTCACAAGCGCCATCATTTTGGCGGCGGCGGGGGAGCGCATGGATCAATGTTCCACCGGGCGCCAGGCTCGATTGGCGCCTCGGCGTTTCCATCGCGCGTGATGAAGGGAATGCGAGCGGCAGGCCACATGGGCGCGGCGCAAGTGACCGTGAGGAATTTAAAAGTGATCCGCGTCATGCCGGAGGATCATGCCCTGGTGGTGGAAGGGGCGATTCCGGGGTTTGATGGAAGCTACGTTCTCGTGCGTAAAGCCAGAGCTCCGAAGCGCGCGCCACGCGAGATTGCGGCGCCTAAGTCTGACAAGAAAAAGAAGTAGCCTGCGCAGGGTGGGATTGAGAGCAGATCATGGCCACGGTAGAGGTTAAAAATCTGGAAGGGGTAAAAGTCAGGGAGCACCAGCTCCCGGATGAATTGTTTTCCGCCACGCCGAACCAGAGTCTGCTCTGGGAAGCGGTGAAAGCCTACCAGGCGAACCAGCGGCGCGGCACCCATTCTACGAAGAGCCGCGGTGAGGTGCGAGGCGGCGGCAAAAAGCCGTGGAAGCAGAAGGGGACCGGAAGGGCGCGAGCGGGCAGCATCCGCAGCTCGCTCTGGCGGCACGGTTCCATCGCGCACGGGCCGAAGCCGCGCGATTATTCGATCAAGCTTCCTGCGGCGATGCTGCGTGGAGCTTTGCGTTCGGCGCTGGCGGCGAAATTTCAGGATAATAAGCTTACGGTGGTGGAGAGCTTCGAATTGGCGGAGGCCAAAACAAAGGCGTTTTCTGGCGCACTCAAGAAGCTCGGAATCGAAAAGTCGGTTTTAGTGGTGAATGACGCGGATGGCCGGAACCTGCGGTTGTCCGCACGCAACCTGCCGGGATGCGATCTCGCGCCACACCATACGGTTCATCCCTACGACGTCCTGAGTCACGATGGATTGCTGATATCGGAATCTGCGCTGGCGCGCATCGAGGAGGCCCTGCGATGAAACGCCATCCGTACCAGATTATACGCAAAGCGATTATCACTGAAAAAGCGATGCTGGTGAAAGAGCGGTCCCGGACGCTGGTTTTCCAGGTACACCCGCACTCGAACAAGTCTGAGATCAAAGGGGCCGTGGAAGAAGCTTTTAAGGTGAAAGTGGAGTCCGTGCGGACGGCAAATTTCTGTGGAAAGATCAGACGGCGCGGAAGGAGCTCCGGGTACCGGCTGGATTGGAAGAAGGCTTACGTTAAGCTGCTGCCGGGTGAAAAGATACCGGAGTATGGCGAGAGCGTCTAGTGTGAACGCGTTGGAATCGCGGTCGCAACAGCCCGCTGAACGAAAATGAGTATTAAAACCTACAGACCTTATACCGAAACGCGGCGCTTT
Organism: Terriglobia bacterium; assembly: GCA_050745065.1. Taxonomy (GTDB): domain Bacteria; phylum Acidobacteriota; class Terriglobia; order UBA7540; family UBA7540; genus RH2-MAG17b. Next base: position 16,983 of record JBOGJT010000194.1, on the reverse strand, counting down.
CAGACGGGGCTCACGTTTGAAGAAATCACGGTGAGCACGCCACACAAGGCGCTCGTCGAGCCGAAGAACCGGATTTCCGGCCGAAACAGCGAAGGCCGGCTGACCATCCGGCACCGGGGCGGCGGCCACAAGCGGCAATACCGGCTGATCGATTTCAAGCGGGACAAACCGGGCGTGGCGGCCAAGGTGGCGACGATCGAGTACGATCCGAACCGCTCGGCGTTTATCGCTCTGCTGCATTACGCCGATGGCGAGAAGCGCTACATCCTGTATCCGCACGGGTTGAAAGTGGGTGACAAGGTCGTCTCCGGCCCCGAGGCGGATATCGTCGTCGGGAACGCCATGCCGCTCAAGAATATCCCGGCCGGAACCGTGATCCACAATATCGAGTTGAGGCTGGGGAAGGGCGGGCAGATGGTGCGGAGCGCGGGCGGCGCCGCGCAACTCCTCTCGAAGGACGGCGAATACGCGCAAGTACGGCTACCCTCGGGTGAAGTGCGGAAAGTGCACGTCGACTGCATGGCCTCGATCGGTCAGTTGGGAAACCTCGATCACGAGAACGTGACTTACGGAAAAGCCGGCCGCACTCGCTGGAAGGGATTCCGGCCTACGGTGCGCGGCGTGGCCATGAACCCGGTTGACCACCCGCTGGGCGGGGGTGAAGGAAAAACCTCGGGCGGGCGTAATCCGGTGACTCCGTGGGGCAAACCGACGCGCGGATACAAAACCCGTAACAACAAGCTGACCGACCGGTTTATTGTGAAGCGGCGCGAGAAGAAATAAAGGGAGAGTCCTTTGGGAAGGTCATTGAAAAAAGGGCCGTTTGCAGATGGCCACCTGCTGAAGAAGATCGAACTGCTGAACCGGAGGTTCGAGAAGAAGGTGGTGAAGACGTGGTCGCGGCGTTCCACGATTTTTCCGGAAATGGTCGGGCATACGATCGCCGTCCATAATGGAAAGAAGTTCATCCCGGTCTATATCACGGAGAACATGGTTGGGCACAAGCTGGGCGAATTTGCGCCGACGCGGGCCTTCAAGGGCCACAGCATGAAGTCTGCGGCCGAGCGCGCGGCCACGGCGGCGCCCGCGCCGCCCCCAAGACCGGCAGCCGGGGCGTGAGGCCGGCGCGTACTTTTAGCTTTGGGCTGTGAGGCTCATTTTTGCGGGCCGGACCTGACCGAGGAAATCAGATCATGGAAGCTCGAGCAACAACAAAATATCTGAGGGTCTCCCCGCAGAAGGCGAGGCTGGTGGTCGACCTGATCCGCGGCCGCCAGGTGGGAGAGGCGATCAATATCCTGAAATTCACCAAGAAGCGGATTACGCGCGAAGTGGAGAAGACGCTGAAATCCGCGATTGCGAACGCGGAGCAGAAGTCCGAGCACGTGGATGTGGATGATCTCGTGGTGGCCCAGGCGTACGTGGATGACGGACCAAGAGTGAAGCGCATCCGGCCGGCGCCGATGGGGCGCGCCTACCGGTATCAGCGCCGGACGAGCCACATTACCGTGGTGTTGGAGTTCGACGAACGAGGCTAGGGCGCCAGCCGTGGACCGCCATGAACCGTGTGGCGCACGGGGCCGGCGTGCAGCAACAGGAGGTTTTGCGTGGGTCAGAAAGTACATCCCTATGGCTTCCGCCTTGGTTACACCAAGACGTGGAAGTCGCGCTGGTTTGCGAAGAAGGGATACGCGGACCTGCTGCACGAAGATCTGGCGCTGAAGAAGCGGCTTAAGAAGGAGCTGCAGAGCGCGGGGGTTGCATCGATTGAGGTTGAGCGCCCCGGAAACAAGCTCAAGGTGACGATTTTTACGGCGCGGCCGGGAATTATTATCGGGCGCAAAGGCGCGGAGATCGACCGCCTGCGGCAGGAAATCCAGAAGCGGACGGGCCGCGAAGTGCTCCCCATCAGTATTCAGGAAGTACGCCGTCCGGAGGTAAACGCCCAGCTTGTGGCGGAGGCTATTTGCCTGCAATTGGAGAAGCGCGTGGCGTTCCGCCGGGCGATGCGCAAGGCGGTGGACTCGGCGCTACGCTTTGGCTGCAAGGGGATCAAGGTGCGCTGTGGCGGACGGCTGAACGGGGCCGAAATAGCGCGCTCTGAGTGGTACCTCCAAGGCCGGCTGCCGCTGCATACGCTCCGCGCCAACATTGATTTCGGGATGGCCGAAGCGAAGACGACCTACGGCGTGATTGGCGTGAAGTGCTGGATTTACAACGGTGAGATTCTCGAGCAGAAGAACCGGCCGCCGCGCGCCGTAGCGGAGGCTCACGCCGCCCCGGCGCCGGCGCCACCGGCTCCGGCCGCCGCGGCGGTTCCCGCGGCCCCGGCCGCGCCGGCAGCGGTTCCGGCGGCCGTGTAAACACCCAAGATGGCTTGCGGTCTGGGATTGAAATCCTATGTTAATGCCCTCGAAGGTTAAATTTCGCAAACAGCAGCGCGGCCGTATGCGCGGCAAGGCGTGGCGCGGGTCCTCGCTTTCCTACGGCGACTACGGTCTGAAGACGCTCGAGCCCGGCTGGATCACGGCGCGCCAAATCGAGGCTGGCCGCGTGGCCATTATGCGCTTCATCAAGCGCGGCGGAAAGCTCTGGATCCGGATATTCCCGGATAAGCCCGTCACCAAGAAGCCGGCTGAAACCCGCATGGGTAAGGGTAAGGGAGCGCCGGAATTCTGGGTTGCGGTGGTGAAGCCGGGGCGCATCGTTTACGAAATGGAAGGCGTCAGCGAGGCGGATGCACGCGAGGCCCTGAGACTCGCCAGCCACAAGCTGGCTCTGCCCACGCAGTTTGTCAGCCGGACAGTGACGCGCTAGGCCGTCCACGGAGTGATCAAAGATGAAAGCGGAAAAAATGCGTGAGTGGACGGCGGACGAACTAGTCCAAAAAGAGCGCGAGTTTTCCGGCCAGCTCTTCAGGCTGAAATTTCAACTGATGAACGGGCAGACGGAAACCCTGGTGAAAATCCGCGTGCTGCGGCGGGATATTGCGAGAGTGAAGACCTTGCAGCGCCAGATGGATCTCGAGCAGCAGAAGAAAGCGCAGTCCTGAGATCAGCTCACGATTTGGCCACGGCGGAAAAGGCGGCTATGCGAAGACGGCAGGAAAAAGTTGGCATTGTGACCAGCAATAAAATGCAAAAAACGGTGGTGGTCACGGTGGAGCGGCAGATTATTCATCCTCTATACAAGCGGGTGGTGCGGCGTTCGGGCAACTTCCTGGCGCACGACGGGAAGAGCGAGTGCCAGGTGGGCGACACGGTGCGGATTGAGGAGACTCGCCCGCTGAGCGCGCGCAAGCGCTGGCGGGTGGCGGAAGTGATCTCGCGGGCGAACCCGATTCTGGTGGGCTCTGTGACCCCGGGTTCGGAGAGTGGCTTATGATAGGGATGCGCACCATGCTGCGGGTGGCGGACAACTCGGGCGCCCGCAAGCTCTCGTGCATTTTACCCCTCGGGGGTGATACCGGATTGCAGGCCGCGCTGGGTGACGTGATCACGGCTGCGGTGAAGGAGGCGGCACCGGACAGCGCCATCCCCAAGGGAAAAGTGGTGAAGGCCGTCATAGTGCGAATGAGGAAAGAGCAGCGGCGGCGGGACGGGAGCTACATCCGTTTCGACGAAAACGCGGCGGTTCTGATTACAGACGCCGGCGAGCCAGTGGGTACGCGCGTCTTTGGCCCCGTAGCGCGCGAGCTGCGCGAAAAGAAATTCATGAAGATTGTTTCACTCGCGCCGGAGGTTTTGTAATGCCCAGGGGGCTTAGCATCCACAAGAATGACACGGTCCGGGTGATGGCCGGGCGCGACCGGGGCAAGGAAGGCCGAGTGCTCGAGGTCGAGCCGCGAAAGAGCCGCCTTTACGTCGAGCACATCAATATGATTAAGCGCCACACGCGGCCAAACCCCGCCAAACAGATTCGCGGGGGTGTTTTAGAGAAGGAAGGCCCCATCCACGTTTCCAACGTTGCCCTGGTCTGCGGTGACTGCGGGCCAACGCGGATTCAGTTCCGGGAGAAGGCGGAAGGCAAGAAGGTGCGTGTGTGTGTGAAATGCGGCCAAGTGCTTGACCGTTAGCGCCGCGGGTTCCCAAGTTCCTGTTTTTAACTTTTGATTTCTGATTTCTAATTTTTCAAAATGACTCCACGCCTGAAAGAACGATACAAGAAGGAAGTTGTGCCGGCCTTGGTGAAGGAGTTCAACTACTTGAACCTGGCGGCGGTACCCCGCCTGCGCAAGGTGGTGGTCAATATGGGCCTCGGCGACGCAATTCAGAACGCCAAACTCCTGGACTCCGCCACACAGGAACTCAGCGTGATCACGGGCCAGAAACCGGTCATCACGCGCGCGCGGCAGTCCATTGCAAACTTCAAGCTGCGGCAAGGCATGCCGATCGGGGCCATGGTGACGCTGCGGGGCGATGTGATGTACGAATTCGTCGACCGGCTTACCAATATCGCCCTCCCGCGCGTGCGCGATTTTCGCGGACTTTCCGCGCGCGCTTTCGACGGGAGGGGTAATTACACGCTGGGGTTGAAGGACCAGTTGCTGTTCCCTGAGATCGAATACTCCAAGGTCGACAAGACCAAAGGGATGAATATTTCGATTGTGACGGATGCGCGCACCGACGCCGAAGCGCTGGCGCTGCTGCGGCATCTGGGCATGCCCTTCCGGCAGGAAACGCGCCGCCGTCCGGCGGGTGAATCCGCGGGTGAAAAGGCGGGAGGATAAACTGTGGCGCGAACATCGCAGATGGCCAAACTCGTCAAGAAGCCTAAGTTCAAGATCCGGCATCGCAACCGCTGCCGGATTTGCGGCCGCCCACGAGGTTTTCTACGCAAGTTTGACATGTGCCGGTTGTGCTTCCGCCAGCTTGCTCTGCGCGGCGACATTCCGGGCGTCACCAAATCGAGCTGGTAGCGGAAGGTTCTGGCGGGCCGCTGAAAACACCGTTTGGCTGTCATGCTGCGCACTTCGCAGCCGTCATGCTGCTATGAAAATAGCCCATGTGTACACTGAAAACACAGGACTTATGTCCGCAGGGCCATTTTCATCCTACGTGGTGCGCTGCAGGCGCATCGGGTCTGTCCTGAAAATGGGGAAAGGCAACATTGAAACAAATGGCTTACGACGTTCACCGTAGGGGCGCTGCTGACGGGAAGCACTGCTTCCCCTGCGCCCTTTGAACGGTGGGCGCGGCAAGCGGCGTCCCTACACCTTATTTTCATCCTTCGGGGTGTTGCGAAGCGCCATGACAGACTGAGCGAAGCGAAGAATCTCAGTATTTCCGCTCAGGGTAAACTCCGCGAAGCGTCCCCGTATTTCGCCGAAAAGAAATGCAGGGACCCGTTGCTTCGCTCCGGGCGGCAAGCCGTGCACGTTATAAGTCTGCTCTTGTCAGACGGCACTAGCGTATCGTTTCAGATTTCTAATTTCCAGCCGGGAGTCTTATGGCAGCAGTGACAGATCCGATTGCCGACATGTTGACGCGAATCCGGAACGGAATTCGCGCCCGGCATCCGCGCGTCGATATGCCCGCCTCCAACCTGAAGGTTGGCATTGCGGCGATTCTGAAGGAGGAAGGCTACGTCGGCGCCTATCGAACCTCCGAGGAAGGCAAGAAACGAACGTTGCGCGTCACGCTGCGTTACGGGGCGGACGGTGAAAGTGTGATCACCACAATTGAGCGCGTTTCGAAACCGGGCAGGCGAGTGTACGCCAGCGCGGACGAAATACCCAGGGTGATGGGTGGAATGGGCATCACGATTTTGACAACGTCCAAAGGCTTGATGACGGGGAAGAAGGCTCGCAAGGCGAGGTTGGGCGGCGAAGTGCTGTGCAACGTTTCCTGATGATGGCTACGTTGAGTTCGACAGCGGCGCCGCCGATCGCCAGCCGGTGAAGGATGTCAACCGGACTTTAGAGGGCAGGCTATAAAGCTATGTCGCGGATCGGCAACAAGATTATCACAATTCCGTCCGGCGCTACGATTCAAATCGAGGCGTCGGCGGTGAAGGTGAAGGGGCCCAAGGGCGCTCTCGAAGTGCCTCTGCCGCAAGGGATACACTTCGAAAAACTGGACGGAAACCTCGTAGCGCGGCGGGACGAGAATGCAGATCCGGCCTTGCACGGCTTGGCGAGGAGCCTGGTCGCGAACGCTGTCCGGGGGGTTACGGAGGGCTTCGAGCGCCACCTCGACATTGTGGGAATCGGATATCGCGCCGAAGTGAAAGGCGAGACGGCGGTATTCACGCTCGGATACTCACACCCTATCGAGCTTCCGATTCCGGCCGGGCTGGCCGTGGCCGTGGAGAAGCAGACGCACTTGATCATTCGCGGGACAGACCGGCAGCGTGTGGGGCAGCTTGCCGCGAACATCCGGCAACTGCGCCCGCCAGACCCTTATAAGAACAAGGGCGTCCGCTACACCGGCGAGCGCTTGAAGAAGAAGGTGGGCAAGGCGGCGGCGGGCAGCGGCGCGGCAAAGCAATAAGACGTTCATTCAGCGGGCAGGTCGATCATGTTAAAATGGGTTTCGAAGGATGTTACGCGACGGCGGGTGCACGCGAGAATTCGCAAGAAGATCGGCCGCCGTGCGCAATGGCCGCGCTTGAACGTTTACCGCTCCCTCAACCACATCTACGCGCAAATTGTTGACGACAAGGCTGGGCGCACGCTGATCTCGGCGTCATCGGTGGACGGCGAGGTCAAGCAGTCTCTGAAGACGGGTGGGAATGTTGCCGCGGCCAAGGTTGTCGGGAAGACGATTGCCGGGCGCGCTAAGGCGGCGGGGATCGAGCGGGTTGTTTTTGACCGCGGCGGATACGCGTACCATGGCCGTGTTAAGGCATTGGCGGACGCGGCCCGCGAAGGCGGGTTGAAGTTTTAGCGTGGCATTTAGAGGTCAGGTAGGCGATTTTTTTCGGACGGCTCGCGCTTAACGCTGCGAGCGCGGCATTTGCCGGAGGGTCGAGGAGGAGTTTGTTTGGCCAATCGAACTGATTCAAGCACGCTGCAACTCAAAGATCAGGTGATTTCGATCAACCGCGTCACCAAGGTGGTCAAGGGAGGCAAGAACCTCAGTTTTTCGGCGCTCGTGGTCGTGGGTGACGGCGGAGGGCATATCGGATATGGGTCGGGCAAGGCGCGCGAAGTTCCGATGGCCATTCGTAAGGGCATCGAAGCGGCGAAGAAATCGATTGTGAAAGTGAACATCACCGCCACCTCGATTCCCCACGCCGTTCTGGGAAAGTATGGCGCCGGGCGGGTGCTGCTGAAGCCGGCGCGCGAGGGCACCGGCGTCATCGCGGGCGGCGCGGTTCGTGCGGTGGTGGAAGCGGCGGGAATCCAGAACGTTTTGACCAAGTCGCTGGGCACCACCAATCCGCATAACGTGGTTAAAGCGACCATGAACGCACTTACGAAGCTCTGCGACGCCGACGCGGTTGCCGCCGCCCGCGGGCGGACGCGCGCGGAGTTGTGAGGACAGGCGGCAACTTGAAAAAAGCAGCTTCTAAAACGATTTTCGTGCGGTGGGTGCGGAGCGGAATCGGCTTCAGCACTCATCAGAAAACGATGGTTCGCAGTTTGGGCCTTCGCCACCTGAATCAAACCGTGGAATTGCAGGATACGCCGCCGGTGCGCGGTCTGGTGGCTCGCATCCCCCACCTGGTTGAGATCGTCAAATCACCTGGGGCGCGTCCGCTCGCGTCAATTCCCGAATACTCTATCCTGGCCGGAGAAGCGCCCGCCGTCGCACCGCCTCGCCGCAGCGCGAGACCTGAAGACGCGAAGATTGAGAGTGCGTCCGCAGCGGGGCGCGGCGAAGCGGTTGTGGATGAAGCGAGCGGCAGAAAAGCCACCTAAAACCCGTGCGCACGGCGCGTCTCCACCGTTCGTTCTTCGATCATGACGCCGGCGGATGAACGCCGCCGCTGCGATCCGGCTTTGTTCGGTGGCGCTGGCGAGTGCCAACGGTAAGGAGTGGTTCTCCCCTTTTATGCCTCAACACATTGGAAACATCGAGCCGCCCCGCGGAGCGCACAAGCGCCCGAAGAGAATTGGATTTGGCATAGGTTCCGGCCACGGGAAGACCGCGACTCGCGGCTCAAAGGGCCAGAAGTCGCGCGCCGGATCGAGCCGCCGTCCGGGGTTTGAGGGCGGCCAGATGCCCTTGCAGCGGCGTCTTCCGAAGCGCGGCTTCACCAACATCTTCAAGAAGCGCTTCGCCATCGTGAACTTACGCGACCTCTCGATCTTTGCCGAGGGCGACGCAGTTAATCCCGAAACGCTTGGAGACCGTGGCTTGGTAAAAAAGATCGGCGACGGCGTCAAGATTCTGGGAGACGGCGAGCTAAAGGCCCCGCTGGCGATATCGGCCCACTTCTTTTCAAAATCGGCTTTGGAAAAGATCAAGCAGGCGGGGGGCAAGCCTGAGGTCTTACCAGCATGATCGAGTCCATCAAAAGCATCTGGGAGATCACCGATCTCCGGAAGCGGATCGGATTTACTCTGATCCTGATGGCGGTATACCGGCTGGGGTCGTGGGTGCCGACGCCGGGCATTAACGCGGACGTTTTTCAGCAATATTTCAACCAGATGGGCGGTTCGCTCTTCGGCCTGCTGTCGATGTTTTCCGGCGGCAGTCTGAACCGCCTGACGGTCTTCGCGCTCGGCATTATGCCGTATATTACGGCGCAGATTATCCTGCAGCTTCTGGCCGTCGTTTCCCCAACCCTCGAAAAACTCCAGAAGGAGGGCGAGCTCGGGCGGCGCAAGATCACGGACTATACGCGCTGGATGACGGTCGGCCTGGCGGCGTTCCAGGCGCTGGGTATTGCCATCGCCATCCAGCGGGAAACGACGCTCGGCGTTCCGATGGTCCGGGATCCCGGCATTGGATTTATCTTCACTACCGTGCTGACGCTGACGGCGGGCGCGGTGTTCATCATGTGGCTGGGCGAGCAAATCACTGCGCGCGGCATCGGCAACGGCATGTCCCTGCTGATCTTCGCGGGGATTGTGGTGGGCCTGCCGGGAGCCATCAGCAACCTCTACGGAAACGTCTTTGTCACCCGCGTCTGGAGCCCGGTGACGCTCATGCTAATGCTGGTCTTCATGCTGGCGATTTGCGCGTTCATCGTCTTTTTTGAGCGCGGCGAGCGGCGCATTCCCATCCAGTATGCCAAGCGGATTGTAGGGCGGCGGATGATGGGCGGGGTTTCCACTCACCTGCCGCTGAAGGTCAACAGCGGCGGCGTGATGGCCATCATTTTCGCGGTCTCTCTGCTGACTTTCCCGCAAACGATCGGGCTGTTCTGGAAGGGTGGGATATTCGGAAAGTTCGTCAATGACTTTCTCAGCCTGTTTGCCTGGGATGAGCCGCTGTATGCGCTGACATATGTTGTCTTGATCCTTTTCTTTGCGCACTTTTATTTGTCGATCATTTACAACCCCGATGAGGTCGCGGACAACGTACGCAAACAGGGCGGCTTTATCCCCGGCATCCGCCCCGGCAAGCGCACGGCGGATTTCGTAGATGACGTGTTGACCAAGATCACCTGGGTGGCGGGCATCTATCTCGCAGTGGTGGCCCTGATTCCTGAAATTATGCTAGGGGGGCTTCGGGTGAATCATCTTCCGGTGTGGCTGGGCGGTGCGTGGTTTGACGCGCACCTGCCCACGTGGCTCCTGCATGGGCTTAACGTCCATTTTTATTTCGGCGGCGCATCGCTCCTCATCGTGGTGGGCGTAGCCATGGACACCGTGCAGCAGGTTGAGGCGCAGTTAATCATGCGCCACTACGAAGGCTTCATGAAGAAGGGAAGGGTGCGTGGGCGCCGGGTCGCTTCGTAAACCAGCCCATGCGGACGCGGCGCACCCACGCCCGTTGCTGCTTATGGGTCCGCCAGGAGCAGGCAAGGGCACCCAGGCCCGCGCCATCGGAAGGGCGTTCGGCATCCCGGAGATTTCAACCGGCGAGATGCTGCGCAACGCGGTGCGGCAGAGGACGCCGCTGGGCGTGCAATCGCAATCCATCATGGAATCGGGTGGGCTCGTTCCCGATGAGATGGTTTGCCAGCTAGTCGATCAGCGGACGGCGGAGCCGGACTGCCAGCGCGGGTTCATTGTTGACGGCTTTCCGCGAAACGTGAGCCAGGCACTTTTCCTGGATCGCCTGCTCCTGGCGATGGATCAGGAAAAGGCGCTGGCGTTGAATATCCTGGTGGATCAGGAAACGCTGCTGAAGCGCCTCGCCGGCCGCCAGGAGTGCCCGGTCTGCAGAGCGGCTTATAATATATATTTCAGCCCTCCGCAAAGGCCGGGCCTGTGTGACAGAGACGGAAGCGCGCTGACCCATCGGCCCGACGATAGCGAAGCGGCCATCCGGCGCCGCCTTCACGAATATGAGCAGCAAACGGCGCCGCTGATCCAGCATTATCGGGATGTGGGGCTGCTCCGGGAAGTGGATGGCAATGGAGCTGCAGCCGAAGTTACGGCGGCGATCTTTAAGGTTCTCGGCCTTTCATGATTATCTGCAAGTCGGCGGCAGAAATTGTCAAGTTGCGGCGCAGCGGACGCATCGTGCGCGAGATTCTGGAAGATATGCGGACCAGGGTTAAGCCGGGAGTGACGACGCTGGACCTCGAAGACTTTGCCGTGGAGCGCATTCGCAAGCTGGGCGTAAAGCCCGCTTTTAAGGGATACCGGGGCTACCCGTGCTGCCTCTGTGCTTCCGTTAATCAGGAAATCGTGCACGGCATTCCGTCGAAGAGGACGCTAAGCGCCGGAGATATCGTCAGCCTAGATATGGGCGTGATTGTAGATGATTACTACGGAGACTCGGCGCTGACGGTTCCGGTGGATGAGATTACGGATTCCCTGCGGCGCCTGATCCGGGTGACGGAAGAATCCCTCCAACGGGCGATTGCAAACGCCAGGGTGGGGAACCGGCTTGGCGATATCTCCGCCGCGGTTCAGGCCTGTGCCGAGAATGCGGGGTTCTCCGTAGTGCGGGAGTTTGTGGGCCACGGGATCGGGCGATCGCTGCACGAGGATCCACAGGTTCCCAATTTCGGGCCGGCCGGGCGAGGGCCGCTCCTCAAAGAAGGCATGGTGCTCGCCATTGAGCCTATGGTGAACGCCGGGGCTCCCGAAGTACGGGTTCTCGACGATAAGTGGACAGCGGTGACCGCGGACGGATCCTGCTCGGCGCACTTCGAGCACATGGTTGCGGTGACGCGCAACGGGCCTGACGTGCTCACGCAGTTGTGAGCGTCAAACCTTAAATTTGATCTCGCAAATTTCAAATCCGGAATTTCGATAGAGAGCTTATGGCCAAGGAAGAGGCGATTGAAGTCATGGCGACGGTGATCGAGCCGCTGCCTAACGCGATGTTTCGTGTTGAGCTCGACAACAAGCACCGCGTCCTTGCGCACATCTCGGGCAAGATGCGGAAGAACTTCATACGAATCCTGCCGGGCGATAAGGTTGCCGTTGAACTTTCACCCTACGATTTGACGCGTGGACGCATCGTTTACCGTTACAAGTAACCCTAGTACGAGGTCACCTGTTTATGAAGGTTCGGTCATCCGTTCGAAAAATGTGTACGAAATGCAAGATCATTAAGCGCGCCGGCGTGGTGCGGGTGATCTGCGAAAATCCCAAGCACAAGCAACGGCAAGGCTAACAACAGGTTTTAGGTTTCAGGTTCCAGGTGTCTGCCAATATCGGGACGACGGGTAAGAATTGAGTTCCATATGGGCGCACCAGTTACCAAGCGTATGACACCTGACACCTGACACCTGACACCTGGAGATTTTATGGCGCGTATTGCCGGTATTGATTTGCCCCAAACGAAACGGGCCGAGATTGGCCTGACGTATATCTACGGCATTGGCCGGGTGCGCTCGCTCTCGATCCTGCATCGGGCGGGCGTGAGCGCGGACACAAAAGTGAAGGACCTGGCGGAAGACGAAGTCAACCGCATCCGCCAGATCATTGAAGATGAAGGCAGCATTGAAGGCGATCTTCGCAAAGAGGTGGCGCTGAGCATCCGGCGGTTGATTGAAATTGGCTCGTATCGCGGCCTACGGCACCGCCGCAATCTTCCCGTTCGGGGCCAACGTACGCACACCAACGCCCGCACTCGCAAGGGACCGCGCAAAGGAACCGTCACCAACAAGAAGAAAGCCGCATCGAAAACGTAAAACGGCGTTGCGGACCCGTCTCGCCGCTGAAGCGGGGGATAGCAGCGCAAGACCCCGGCGGGGCGCACCACCGCGACAGAGGATAAAGGACATATGCCCAAGGCAGCGGCCGCAAAGGCCGGGAAGAAGAAGACGTTCAAGAAGAAGGAAAAGCGCGTTGTGCCGGTGGGCGTCGTATACGTTCAGGCGACGTTCAACAACACCCTGGTCAGTATCACGGACCCGGAGGGCCGCCTGATCTGCTGGTCAAGCTCAGGATCGCTCGGGTTCAAGGGTTCTCGCAAAGGGACTCCCTTTGCCGCGCAGCAAGCCGCGGCTCGCGCTGGAAGCGCGGCAAGAGACCACGGGATGCGCGCCGTGGAAGTTAGGGTCAAGGGGCCGGGGGCCGGCCGGGAGTCTGCAATTCGCGCGCTGGCGACCGTCGGACTCGAGGTTCGCCACATTAAGGACGTAACACCAATCCCGCACAACGGTTGCAAGCCCCCGAAGCGGCGCAGAGTTTAGACAATTGGTTGATTGAATGATTGAGTCATTGATTCATTGAAACTCGAAATCATGGTTGGATGCGCGCCGGGATTTCACTTCAAGCGTTTCGAGTATCAATCTTCTAGTTTCCCGCTGCGCTCAATGATTCAATGAAACAATGAGAAAATGAAGCAATGAAGCATCAGGGAGGATGGTTTGGCAAGATATCGTGACGCAGTGTGCCGGCTCTGCCGCAGGGAAGGGACAAAGCTGTTCCTGAAAGGGACGCGTTGCCTGACGGATAAGTGCGCGATCGAGAAGCGGAATTTCCCTCCCGGCCAACACGGGAAATCGCGGCGCCCGAAGATTGTGGGTTACGGGCTGCAGCTTCGGGAAAAGCAGAAGGTGCGCCGCCTGTACGGCATTCTGGAGAACCAGTTTCGCGCTTACTTTGAGAAGGCGGCGCGGACGAAGGGAATCACCGGCGAGAATTTGCTGGGCATGCTCGAGAGGCGGCTGGATAACACCGTCTACCGGCTCGGCCTGGCCACTTCCCGCGCCGAAGCCCGGCAACTGGTCCGCCACTCTCACGTGCTGGTGGCGGGACGGACGGTGAACATCCCATCCTTCCAGATGGCGGTTGGCCAGGAGATCGAGGTGCGCGAGGGCAGCAAGCAGAGGCCCTCCATCCAGCGCGCGCTGGACCTCACGGGCAGCCGCAGCCTGCCGTCGTGGCTGGAATTCAATCGGGAGAAGATGAAGGGCCGGGTGATCTCCTTGCCCAAGCGGGACGACGTGAACTTCCCCATTCAGGAGCAGATGATCGTCGAGCTTTATTCAAAATAGTTTTGCCGCGAGTGAGGATGTTGCTGGCCGCGAGTTCGAACCCAGGAGGTGCTTGAGCGATGCAGTGGAGAGGATTTCAAAAGCCAAAGCGTCTGGTGTGTGATTCCGAGACGCTGACTGACAAGTACGGCCGTTTTCAGGCCCAGCCGTTCGAGCGCGGCTTTGGAACGACAATCGGAAACGCGCTCCGGCGCGTGCTGCTTTCGTCCATCGAAGGCGCGGCGATCACGGCGGTGAAGATCGAGGGCGTCATGCACGAATTTTCTTCCATCCCCGGAGTGGTGGAGGACGCGACGGACATCGTACTGAACCTCAAGCAGATTCCGTTCAAGATGAACGTTGAGGACACAAAAACCCTCTACCTGAACGTGGATAAGCCGGGTGAGGTGACTTCGGGAATGATCCAGGAAGACCCTGACGTCGATATCCTTGATAAGGATGTCTACCTCGCCACGGTGAGCGAAGGCGGCAGCCTGCGGATCGAGATGCGGGTGCAGCTCGACCGGGGATACGTCTCCGCGGAGAAGAATTTTGACGAGGATTTGCCGGTGGGTTACATTCCCATCGATTCCGTCCACTCTCCCATCCGCAGGGTGAATTACACCGTGGAGGCCGCCCGCCTTGGGCAGATGACGGATTACGATAAGCTCACTCTCGACGTTTGGACCAACGGCTCGATCTCGCCGCAGGACGCGGTGGGCTTTGCCTCGAAGCTGCTCAAAGACCACATGGCAATCTTCATTAACTTTGAAGAGCCGGCCGATGGCGAAGCCGGAGCGCCCGAAAAAATGGCCGTGGGCCGCAACGAAAACCTCGACCGGTCCGTCGAAGAACTGGAACTCTCAGTCCGTTCGTACAATTGCTTGAAGAACGCGAATATCACAACGATTCGTGAGCTGGTGCAAAAAACCGAGCCGGAAATGTTGAAGACTAAAAACTTCGGGCGGAAGTCCCTGAATGAGATCAAGGAGATTCTAGCCCTGATGGGATTGGGTCTGGGCATGAAGTTCGACGAGAAGGGCGCGCCGATCGCGCTGCCTCCGCCGCCCGAGGAGCCAGCTTCGCCGGACGCTTAGCGGGCTGCTGCCAAGCTTCGCAGGGTGTCATTCTGAGGAGCCGAAGACGGCGAAGCATCTCCCAAGTTGCTGATCTAATCCAAAAGCGGATTCTTTGCTTCGCTCAGTCTGATAGCCAGATCGGGTTTTCAGCATTCGTTAAGACAGGAACAGACCATGCGTCATCGGAATTACGGAAGGAAACTCAGTCGAAACACGTCGCACCGGCGTTCGCTGCTGCGCAACCTCGTCACGTCCTTGATTTTAGAAGAGCGGATTAAAACGACGGTGGCCAAAGCGAAGGCAGCCAGGGGTATCGCTGAGGAGATGATCACCCTCGGCAAGAAGGGAGACCTTCACGCCCGCCGCCTCGCCGCCGCGTTCATGCTCAGCGCCGTTGCGGTGAAGAAGCTCTTTGAAGAGATTGCCCCGCGCTATACGTCGCGGCACGGAGGCTACACGCGCATGGTCCACACCGGCTGGCGGAAGGGCGACGGCGCGGATACGGCAGTGCTCGAGCTGGTGGGAACAGGTGTTCTGGCAAAACGCGCCGAAGAACGCGCGAAGCGAATCGAGCGGCGGCGCAAGGCGGCAGAGGACTCCCAGGCGCCAGAGCGAAATGCACCTCCTCCGTCGAGCAAGGATGACGAAAAGAAGGACGAGAAGTAGCGCGCTCACCCGCCGTCCCGTGCACCGTATATTGGCGAAAATTTCCTGGGCGCGCTCACGTGCGGGGATCATTGCCGTAACGCTGCCATCCCGGCGGAAAACCGGCTGGAAGCCAGGATGATGGCTATTTCTGCGGAAGTCCGTTGGGCTTTCTGGAGTTCCTGCTTTCGGGCTTCGAAGCACGGGTTTCCATTTTCTGATCTCTTCTGTATCTTGGCGCCTGCGAATCCCCCGCTTGACAATCGTAAAACGCGATTCCTATAATTTCGTTGTACGAGCCTAAGCGAAGAGACCTCCGTTTTGGGCGGGAATAACTCAGTGGTAGAGTGCGACCTTGCCAAGGTCGAAGTCGCGGGTTCGAATCCCGTTTCCCGCTCCATAATCTCTTTTATCTTGCCTTTTTAGCGTCGGGCGCGGTACCCAAGTGGTAAGGGAGAGGTCTGCAAAACCTTTATGCGTGAGTTCGATTCTCACCCGCGCCTCCAGGATTTCCTCAAATTCCAGTAAGAAAACAACCTCGAAACATCGAGGTTGACCTTTCGCTTGGGCACGCCCGCTTTTCGAACGCCATCCCAACCTCAGTGAGCCGCTTTCGCGCGCCGCCAGCGGCCATGCACGCCAGACTAAAAAAAATCGGCCATTTTGCTCACTCAATTTCCAAGAGAAGTTTCCCTGAAAGTTCCGCTTGACAAGTGCTTCTTGGCTTGATAGCTTCGGTGGGATCACTTGGGTCGTTATCATTCTTGAGTTGGGGGAAGCTATGAGACTCAGGGCCCTCTTGCCAGTTGTTGCTGCAAGCGTTTTCATCTCCGCCGCGTTGATCTACGAACATCCTTTCGCTGTTGAAGCGCAATCTTCGCAGCCTCTGCCTGCGCCGTCCGCCGGTCCCTGTTGCGGGGGGGGGGGGCGACTCCGCTCTTGGAGTAGCGCCGCGTGAAATCGACTTCCCCTATTACTCGCTCAAAGACGGCTTCCAGTCCACGCTCATGCTCGTGAGCGATTCGCCCAAGCCTGTGGATTTGACCATCGGCATCCGCAACACCTACGGCCAGATGCTGCTCACCACGAACACGATCCAGCCGCAGCAGAAGCTGGCGATCGACCTCGCGAGCACTATCGCTAAGCTCGGCGCCGACCCAACGGGAGCTTACGCCGAGGGCAGCGTGGCCGTCTACTTCATGGGAACCATCATGCCCGTGGTAGGCCAGATGACGGTGACCAATCCGGCGCTGAGCCTCACGCACCAGGTCGATATGGTGGAGAACGATCCGGGCCGCAGTGACATTCCGGCAGTGCTGAACGGCGCGTGGTGGGGCTTGGGCGGCGGAAACAGCGCCCAAGTGGTCGTTTCAAACACCAGCGACACACCACAGTACGCCAACGTTTATCTGGACTTCCAGGGCAAGCGGCACGCCTTAAATCCGCCCTTGTTGTTCAAGCCTTACGAAACCAAGGTGCTGGACATCGCGCAGTTGATCGAAAGCCTGGGCGTTGACCCGGCAGACGCCGCGTCGGGCGGCATCACGATTGTGCAGGTGGGTCCGCATCCGGCGCTGATTGCGAGCGGCAAGATCACCGACCCGGCGACGGGGTTTTCATCCACGATTGATTTTCTGGCTCCCGACCTTCAGCTTGCGAGCGCGCTTCACGCCACAGGGCTGCCGATTGGCAATCCTGCCAAGGGC
This sequence comes from Terriglobia bacterium, assembly GCA_050745065.1. Lineage (GTDB taxonomy): Bacteria > Acidobacteriota > Terriglobia > UBA7540 > UBA7540 > RH2-MAG17b. Next base: position 56 of record JBOGJT010000194.1, on the reverse strand, counting down.
TCTCCCTATGCGGGCGCGGGTTATTTTGTTCCTCACGTGGTGGCGCGCAACCTGCT
>JBOGJT010000193.1:0-5179 GCA_050745065.1 Terriglobia bacterium | reverse complement strand
GTGGCGTAGCTCGCGGGCATCGGCCTCATTGAATTCATCGAACAGTGTCCGTGGGCGCAGCAGGTAGAGGACGAGCAGCAATCCGGCCTGCCCCGACGTGTGGTCAGCCACCCGAGCGGAGGCAGGGTCGCCAGGAAAAAACAGACAAGCAGAACGGAGGCGCGTACGGTCCTTGCCATCTTCAGCTATTCTACCACTTGACGAGGAGGCGTAACGCCCAACGGTGGCGATACGCGCTGCAGTCGATTCGTTTTGTAAATAGCCGGGTCGACGGCCGTGGGCTGCCGTCACAGCCGGCGCATACGCCACCGTAAAGTTCCGCGTCAGCCGCGAGGTCTGCTAAGATCGGTATGGGCCCCAAAGCAGTCTCCGCGACTCTTTCCAGCAGTACAACAAACTACCTGAAGTTCATGGAGGAATCATATGAAGCACATCAGCTGGCTGGTTCTCGTCGTTTCGCTGATTGCCATCCCTGCCAGCGCTGATGTTTTGGCGCTCAAGAATGGCGAACGGCTCGTCGGTTCATGGGTTACGGTGAAAGGCGGCAACCTGACCTTCAAATCGGACACGTTGGGGGAAACAACCATCCCTCTATCCAAAGTGAAATCCTTCAGCTCCACCACGCCCGCCGTCATCGTGAAGACGGACAATTCTACCGTGCGGGGAGAGCTCAAGTTACAGCCTTCCGGCGACTGGCAAGTCACGAGCGGCGGCAAGAGCCGGCTTGTGCCGGCCTCGAGCGTAGCGGTAATCATGCCGCAAACCACTTACACGTCGCTGGTGGAACACCACGCGGCGCTGTATCAGGACTGGAAGGGAGCCGCTAATTTCGGTTATAACCTGCAGCGCGGCGACCAGCAGACCGGGACGATCAGCGCCACGGTTGCGGCCACACGGGAACGCCCGCAAGCGCCCATTTTCATCCGCCACTGGCGCACGAACTACTCGCTGCTGATGCTATTTTCCAAAGCTGCGCAAAACGGCTTGGAGATTCGCTCGGACACCATCAGTACGAACCTGCGGCAGGACTATCTCATCACCCCTTCGGACTTCTTCTTCGGGTTCGGCCAGCTCGACCATATCCAGGCCCAGGGGCTTTATCTGCGCCAAACCTATGGCGGGGGCTTCGGCCACGACTTCATTCACACGGCGCGCACCCATTTCAGCGGACTCGGCGGCCTAACCTTTGTGAACACGAAGTTCTATACCGGAGGGCCGGCCACGCAGAGCGCCGAAGCCTTGCTGGGCGAGAATCTCACGGTCGCCCTGACGAAGCGAATCGCGCTCAACCACGATTTCAATTTCTACCCGAATCTTAGCAACACGGGTGAGTATCATTTTGATACCACGACGGGTCTGAACATCAGGCTGGCCTCCCGGTTATCCGCGAATGTCAGTTTTGTTGACCTATTCCTGAGCAATCCGGCGCCTGGCAGCCATAAAAACAACGTGGCCTTTACCACGGGTCTGGGCGTCACGTTTTGATGTGAATTCGAGGCCATCGGTGGTCTCAGCGCTCGCAGACATGGCAAAATGCGCCCCATGTCTGCGCCACCCACGGAGCGGCGTATGTCAGCGACTCCTGTTCGCTGCAGCAGCAGTTGTAGCGGCGGCCTCCGGCCTCCGGGCTTCACTTTTAAAAGTCGGCGGCCAGAGGCCGCCGCTACAAGCCGTCCAAAACCACGTGTTATCGAAGGCAACGCAACGCGTTTACACCTGCAGCACGTCGCCGTCGCGCGCGACAATCTTATACAGCGCCGGGCCGAGGTAAATGCCGAGGAAGAGGCGCGAAATCAACCCTGCGACGATCACAATGGCAAAGGGCCGCTGCGTATCCGAGCCAATGTTGTGCGAGAGCGCTGCGGGCAGCAAGCCGAGAGCCGCGACGAGTGCAGTCATCGCGATGGGCCGCAGCCTCACGACGGACGCTTCGAGAATGGCGGATTGGATGTCCATGCCGCCCAGCCGCAATTTGTTGATGTAGGTAAAAAGAATGACCGACGTTTCTACGGCGACGCCGAGCAGCGCGAGCAAGCCCAGCGCGGACGAGACGCTGAAGGGTGTGTGCGTCAGCTTCAGAGCGATCAACGCCCCGACCGGCTCGGTCATGATCACGCCGAGGGCCGTGATGACGGGAAATTTCACGTTGCCGTAAAGCGCGAACAGGATCAGGAAAATCAGAAAGAGCGTGAGCGGCCCGATCACTTTGATCTGCTCGCGCGCCGCCAGGTATTCACTGTACTCGCCGCCCCACGTGATGCTATAGCCAGGCGGGAGATGGACCGCGGCGTTGACCGCGCGCTGCCCAGCCGCAACCGCTCCGGCCAGATCTCGTCCCTCCACCGAATACTGCACGCCAATATACCGCGCGTTGTTCTCGCGATAGATAAACGCCGCGCCGTTCGCCTCCTGAATATTGGCCACCTGGCTCAATGGAATCTGCTGGCCGCCCGGGTCTGCCACCAGCAGGTTGCCGATTGCTTTCCCGCTGCTGCGGAATTGCGGCTCCATGCGCACGACGAGGTCAAACTCCTTTTCGCCCTGGATCACCTGGGACACGGCTTCACCTCCGACCGCGGCCTGGATGATGCCTTCCACGTCGCTCACGTTGACGCCGTACCGCGCGCACGCGGCGCGATTGACGGTAATGAGCAGGCTAGGCTGGCCCAACTCGCGCACCACCACAAGGTCTGTGAATCCGCGCACGTGCTCAAGCGCCCGCTTCACTTCGATGGACTTGTCTTGCAAAACGGTCAGATTGGGCCCGTAAATCTTCACCGCCAAGGCGCTCTTTAGGCCGGTGAGCGCTTCATCGACCGCGTCTTCGGCCGGTTGCGTGTAGTTGAAGATAATGCCCGGAAACGTTTGGAGCTTTGCGTTGACAGCGTTGATGAGCTCTTGTTTGTTGCGGATCTTACCTTTTTTCCAGACCGCCGAGTTGTAGGGGTGCAGGCCCACGTAAAACTCGTCGTTGAAGAACCCGGTCGGGTCAGTTCCGTCATCCGGGCGGCCCAACTCAGAGGCGACGGTGGTGACTTGCGGGAAAGACATGAGCACATCGCGAATCTGCGGTGAGATTTTAGCCGCTTCCTGCCAGGAGATCGTGTAGGGCATCGTCGCTCGCACCCAGAGCGCGCCTTCGTCGAGATGCGGCATGAATTCTGCGCCGATGTAAGGGACCAGCAGGAGGCTCGCTCCGAAAATAATGGCGACGATCAAGAACGTCAGCTTGGGGAACTCGAGGCACCATTGCAATTGCCGCCGGTAAATGTCCTTGCACCACTCGTAGGGGCGATTCACCTTTTCCCGGATGCCGCGCTTGAACCAGTACGAAGCCAGGACGGGCACGAGCGTGAGGGCGAAGATCAATGAGCCGACGAGCGCAAAGACCATCGTGTCGGCCATCGGATGAAACAGCCTGCCGGCTGCACCGCGGAGCGCGTAGATCGGAAGATAACCGGCAATGATCACCGCGACCGCATAAAAAATGGGCCGGTCCACTTCGCTCGCGGCGGAAAGGATTACGTCATAAAGCTTGTAATCCTGCCCGTGGTGCGCCGCAATTTCGCGGAAGATGTTTTCCATCATCATTACGGCGCCTTCGACGAGTATGCCGAAGTCGATAGCGCCGATCGAAAGCAGATTGGCGTCCACGCCCTTGGCATGGAGGAAGATAAAGGCGAAGAAAAGCGAAAGGGGTATCGTAATGGCCACAATCACGGCGGCGCGGAAGCTGAACAGGAAGATGATCAGAATGACTAGAACGAGAATCATGCCGCGGACCAGGTTGTTTTCCACCGTGCCGGTGGTGAGCTTAATCAAGCCCATGCGGTCGTAGTAGGGATGAACCTTGACGTCGTGCGGCAGGACGTATTTATTCAGGTAAGAGGTTTCCTTTTCGACGCTCCGGAGGACGTATTGGGTTTTCTCTCCGGTGCGCATCAAGATCACGCCTTCAACCGCGTCATCCTGGTGCATGTAGCCAAACTCGCCCAGCCGCGGCGCATGGCCGATCGCTACCTTTCCAATGTCCTTCACGCGCACGGGAATTCCGTTCTGGCTGGCTACAACGATGTTGCCGATATCCTGGTTATCCGCGGCCAGGCCGAGACCGCGCACGTAATAGAATTGGCCTCCTTGAGAGTAAAAGCCGCCGCCCGTGTTGGCGTTGTTGGACGCGATCGCCTGCATCACCTGGGGCACCGGAATGTGGTAGTTAAACAGGCGCGTCGGATCGAGCAGCACCTGATATTGCATCACCGTGCCGCCAAAACCGGAGTCATCCGCCACGCCCGGGACCGCGCGGTACGCGTGGTTGAGCACCCAGTCATGAATCGTCTTCAACTGCATAGGAGTGCGATCCGGGCTCTGGACCACGTAGCGGTATATCAGATCACTCGGGCTCGAAAGCGGCGCCAAAGTCGGCGTAACGCCGGAAGGAAGAGTGACCTCGCTGAGCCGCTGGAAGGCGAGCTCGCGGCAAAAATAGTTGTCCGTGCTATAGGTGAACGTAAGGATCACGTCGGAAAGGCCGTAGCGGGAAATCGACCGCATGAACGTCAGGTTGGGGATGCCGTTCATCTCGATCTCGATCGGGATTGTGACAAGGCGCTCAATCTCTTCGGCCGCGTGGCCCGGCCACTGGGTGATAATTTCGACCATGGGCGGCGAGAGATCGGGATAAGCGCTGATGGGCATCTGGACGAAAGACACCGCGCCAACGATGGCGATGGCGAATGACATCAGCAAAATCAGGAAGCGCTGGTGCAGCGCGAAATCGACGATACGATGGATCATGGTGAATTGCGCGCGGGCGAGGCCGCGCAAGCCCTCCGGGCCGCGCCCGTTCAGCGCAGCGAATTGGCAAATTCAACAAACAGGCTGCCATCGCCCATCACCTGCTCGCCGACCCGCAAGCCGCTCGTGATTTGAGTCTGGCCGTTCTGAGTCGGGCCAATTTCAACAAGCTGCCGGGCGAATTGGCGCGGTCCTTGCGCTACGTAGACGAATGGCTGGTTTTCGCTGTTTCTCAGCACAGCGGCCGCGGGCACTGTGAGCGCGCCGCGTATCGCCGCGCCGTTCACCAGCACCGTGACGTACATATCCTTCTTCAGGCGCTCGCCGGGATTATTCGTCACGATGCGCACCTGGAGGGTGCGCGTGGTGGGATCCATGGCCG
>JBOGJT010000192.1:0-1925 GCA_050745065.1 Terriglobia bacterium | reverse complement strand
CCCTGGGCCTTGTGCTGTGCTCGACACGCTGATCCTCCTTGGGAATTGAACGCAGCGCCGGGACGCCGACGCTACCCTATGGGATGCTGCTTAGTTTATTGATTTGCAAAAGGTTTGGCAATACCCGTTTCTCGATGTACTCGCTCTCCGTGTGCTCTGCGTCCTCTGTGGTGAAAAGCGGTTATCGCACAGAGATCACGACGCCGGGTTGAGAAAGGCCGCAAGGCTACAAAAACTCGTTATTGAGCCGGCAATCCGGCGGGGTTGAAGCTGGACTCCCTATCGCCGGTTTCCACGCGAAGTTGATGCAGGCGGTCCGTCAGATGATTGAACAGGTCCGCGTAGCGAGGATCGCCGTACAAGTTATAAAGCTCGCCCGGATCGCTCTGGAGGTCGTAAAGCTCAAACTCCTGTGGCGGCTCGTAATAATGGATCAGCTTGTAGCGGTCCGTCCGGACGCCGCGATTCGGCTTCACTTGCTGGTTGCCCGGATACTCATAATATTCATACAACCAGTCCTTGCGCCACGACTGCGGCTCCGAGCCATTCAGGAACGGGACCAGGCTTTTGCCTTGCATCTCTTTGGGAACTTCAACTCCCGCCAGATTAAGAACAGTTGGAGCAAGGTCCAAATCAAGCGCCATTTTTTCAACGACTGTGCCCGCCTGGATAAGCTTGGGGTAGCGAATCAGGAGCGGAACGCGAATGGAGGGCTCGTGCATGAAGCGTTTGTCATAGAACCGCCACTCGCCTAGAAAGAATCCGTGGTCCGCGGTGAGCAGGATCACCGTGTCATCGAGCTTACCCGCTTTTTCGAGCGCTTCGAGCAGGCTATGGAGGTTCTGGTCGTTATTCACCACACCGGCGTAATGGTCCTTCACCAGCTCTTCGAGGGATCGCGGATCGTCTGCGCCGAGGATGGTGGTGCCGATCTTGTTATCGGCATCGGCGAAGGCGCGGGGCTTGCCATAGTAGTCGCCGTTCAGGTCATCATCAAAGGTTGCAGGCTTGGGAATCTGGACTCCATTGTACAAGTCCAGGTTGCGCCGCGAGCGGTAGAAAGGCGCATGCGGCGCCTGGAACATAAAAACGCAGCAAAAGGGCTTCGCCCGTTCCTGGGAGAGCCACGAGACCGCCTTTTCGGTCACAAGATCATCGACGTAGCCGTGATAGACCTGGGGTTTTCCAACGTGTCCACCCGTTCCCTCGGCAATGACAGGATGATAATAGTCCGTTGAGGCGCCGTCGAAGCCGAAGTAATAATCCCAATAGTGGTCCGTCAGGGCTTCCCGAATGTGCGCCTTCCCAAAGCAACTCACCTCGTAGCCAGCCTCGTGCAGCAAATCGGTGAAAATGGGAAATTGGCGTGGGATAATCCGGTTGCGGTTATCGAGGCATCCGGTCGTGTGCGAGTAAAGTCCCGTGAGGATCGTGGCCCGCGAAGGCGAGCACAGGGCGTTGATCACAAACGTGTTTTTGAAGTTGATCCCCTCGTACGCGAGCCGGTCAAGATTCGGAGTACGAATGATCGGATTGCCGGCAAAGCTGAGTTCATCTGAGCGCACGCCCTCGCCAATCAGAAACAGGAAATTCGGCCGGCGCGCTGGAGCGCCCTGAGGCCTCTCCGGCGCCGCAGCCTGCGTCTCGGAATGCGCCATCAGGCCCGCAACGGCGCCCGTGCTCACTTTCAGGAATTGCCTGCGGGATGGCGCCGGGCTGTCATTTCTTTCGCCGCTCATGAGGTTTTCCTTTCCGGTTTTCGCCTGATCGCTCGCAAACGCCGGTTCCCCCCTGATCTGGATTATTCATGAATGGTTAGGAGGGCGGGGTTTTAACCCCGCCGAAAGCTTGCATCATACCATTCCCGTTGTCGTGCCCTCCTGACTGCCGAACCGAACTTCACGAATTATCCGGGTTAGACGGTG
>JBOGJT010000191.1:0-7130 GCA_050745065.1 Terriglobia bacterium | reverse complement strand
CGTTATAACGAGCCGCTCATCCGGTAAGACAAAGGGAATAGAGCGATGCGAGCTTTCGGCGGGATTAAAACCCCGCCCTCCTAACCATTCATGAATAATCCAACTTAGCGGATGGGATGATGAATTGTAACGAGCTTCGTGCCATCCTGGAAGGTTCCTTCCACCTGCACCTCTGCCAGCATTTCGGGCACGCCCTCCATGACCTCCTCCCGGGTAATGATTCTCCCACCGTATTCCAGGAGCTCAGAGATCGATTTGCCGTCGCGGATAGCTTCAAGAATCTCCGAGCTAATGAGCGCAAGGGCCTCGGGGTAGTTAAGTTTCAGCCCGCGCGCCCGGCGCTTGCGCGCTAACTCTCCGGCGCTCGCAATCAACAGCTTGTCAATTTCCCGCGGAGTCAGATGCATTCTTCGGTTTCAGACTTTCAACAGATGAGCCACGGATTCAGCCTCGCGGCCTTTCGTTTTCCCCTGTTCGACCACGCGCCCCCCGCGCATCACGTAAAAACGGTCCGCAATGGCCCACGCAAAATCCAGGTACTGTTCCACCAGCAGAATGGCGATTCGAAGCTCAATACGGATGTTGTTAATGGCCTGCTCGATCTGCTGGACGACGGAAGGCTGAATACCCTCGGTCGGCTCGTCGAGGATCAGGAGCTTGGGCTGGGTCACCAAGGCCCTCCCGATTGCAAGTTGTTGCTGTTCTCCTCCGCTCAAAACTCCGCCTTTGCGTCGGCGCAGTTGCTGGAGGGCTGGAAAAAGCTCGTAGACGTGGTCTGGCACAGAATGCTGGACGCCCTTACCGCGTCCTGCAAGAGCAACGAAGCCCATGCAAAGGTTTTCCTCTACCGTAAGATGGGGAAAAATACCGCGACCTTGAGGAACATACCCAATTCCCTTCCTGGCGCGCTCGTAAGGGGGAAGCTTGCTGATTTCTTCGTTGTTGAAACAAACCCTTCCGGCAGAGGCGGGATGCAGTCCCACAATCGTCCGCAGCAGAGTGGTCTTGCCCACCCCGTTTCGTCCCAGCAGCGTCACAGCCTCGCCAGGCTCGATACGCAACTGGATATCAAACAAGACTTGGCTTTCCCCGTAGGCCGCGCACACGCCCTCAAGCGTAACCACTTGGAGCCTCCTCCGCCCTGCCAAGATAGACGGCCGCCACTTGCGGGTCGCTGCGAACTTCGTCCAGAGATCCTTCCATAAGCAAGCGACCCATGTGAAGGACGCTGATGGGCGCATCGAGCTGCTCGACGAATCCCATATCGTGATCGATCACAAGAAAACTATATTGGCTGGACAACTCGCGAATCAACTCCGCCGTATGGGCCGCCTCATCGTGGGACATTCCTGCGGCAGGCTCATCCAGCAGCAGCAATTCCGGCTTTGATGCGACCACCATGCCAATTTCGAGCCACTGTTTCTGCCCGTGAGAGAGATGCGCGGCGAGCGTATCCCGCTTTTCGCCCAACCCAATAAGGTCGAGGACTTCATCAACACGCTTCCGAAGTTCGGAGTGAAGGCCCTTGTGGAAGGAAGTCCACCATCCCAAATTGTGTCGCGCCGCAAGCGCAAGATTTTCGTCAATCGTCAGATTTCCAAGCACGCCCGGCGCCTGGAATTTGCGGCAAATGCCATTGCGGACAATCCGGTACTCCGGAACGTGCGTAATGTCTCTGCCCTTAAAAAACACCTTGCCCGCCGCCGGCCGGACGCGGCCAATGATCGCATCGAGAAGCGTGGACTTGCCCGCGCCGTTGGGCCCAATCAATACTCGCACCGTTTTCGGCATCAGGGCAAGACTCATGCTATCGAGCGCCTTAAACCCATCGAAGTCCACCGTCACGTTTTCGATTCGCAGCAAGGGTTCCATCATTTCACACCTCACAGTTTCTCGGAAGTTTGCGGCAACGCCACTGCCTCCTGCTTCCCGATGAGAAAGGGTTTTGCTGGAATGCCAGCACGCATTCCCCGCCACGGCCGCAAAGAGGCTAGCCCGCTGAGCCCGTTGGGCATAACAGTTACAACAATTATGAAGAGGAAGCCGATGGCGAACAGCCACGCGTTGGGCATTGCGCTGCTCACCCAGTCTTTTCCAAAGTTAACCAGAAGCGTCCCGGCCACGGCCCCGATCAGGCTTTCACGTCCGCCGACGGCCACCCAGACGACCATCTCGATAGAAGGAACAACGCCCACCATGGCGGGCGAGATGACGCCCAGGTGCAGCGTGAACAATGCCCCGGCCACGCCCGCCAGCGCCCCGCCCAAGGCAAATACTGCAACTTTGTAGGGGACTGGGTTATAGCCCAGAAACCGGACGCGATTTTCCCCGTCGCGGATGGCCAGCAGTAACTTCCCAAAATTCGTATCGAGAACCCAGGCGGAAAGCGCAAAGGCCAGCACCAGGACGGCGAGGGTCACCCAATACAATCCACGCTGGACTTTTGGGTCCGTGAGCGTGAAGCCCAGCAGGGAACTGAAATTTGTGAGGCCGTTGAATCCTCCTGTATAGGGCTGTTCGCTGACCAGCAGCGTTGCAAACGCAAGCGCCAGCGCCTGAGTGATCAGCGCAAAATAAACTCCTCCAACACGGCGATGAAAGACGAGCCAAGCTAAGCCGGCCGCTGCAAGCGTAGGCACGAGAATCACAGCGGCCAGGGAGAAACTGGCGCTGTGAAAAGGATGCCACCACCAGGGAAGGTGGTCTATGCCGCTCCACTGCATGAAATCCGGCAGGTCTCCCCGGTTGAGGCCCACCAGCTTCATGTGGATTGCCAGAGCATAGGCTCCCATCCCGAAGAAAACACCCTGTCCTAGGCTAAGAATCCCTCCCCATCCCCACACCAACACCAAACCGATGGCCAGGATTGCCAAGGCTAAAAAACGGCCCAGGAGTGAGAGGTTGTAGGACGACACGTAGTAGGGCGCCAGTCCCAGGATAACGAGCACTCCCAGATAAACCGGACCTTTGATGGCTCGCAATCTAGGTCTCCTCAAGCGCCCTGCTGCGCCGCACAATGATTCCTTTTGGCCGGAACTGGATGAAGGCCACCACCATCAAAAGCAGGAAAACATCCGCAAGACTTATACTGGTAAAAATCTGCGCGCCGGCGGAGAAAAGCCCAATAAGCAGCGCGGCGAGGGTAATCCCCAAAACGCTGCCCAGCCCGCCAACAATCACAACCAGAAACGCATAAACAATGTAGCTTTGACCCACGGTGGGCGTAACCGGCGCAATCAGTGCCAGTGCGGACCCTGCCAGTCCCGCCACTCCCGTTCCTAGCGCAAATACCACAAGATCGACCATGCGGGTATTGACGCCGAGCGCTTCCGCCATCTCCCGGTCTTGATGGACAGCCCGAAGAAGCATTCCCCAGCGCGAACGAGCGATGAAAAGAGCCACCAGCGCCAGCACCACCGCTGCCAGCAGGATGATAAAGATGCGGACGTAGGGCAGATTTACGCCCGAGAGAAAACCATGCTGCAATGTGATCGAGCCGTTAAGCCAGCGCGGGGCTGTAACCTCGTCGCCAATCGCGCCGAAGACGCTGCGAGCGCCCTGCTGGAGGATGAGGCTTACGCCCCAAGTGGCGAGTAGCGTGTCCAACGGTCTGCCGTATAAGCTTCGGATGACGGAGACTTCCAGCACGGCCCCGAGCAGTGTCGCTCCCACAAACGCTACCGCCAGAGCGAAAAGAAATGCGAACGGTCCGTGCACAAATTTGCAGGTTACGTAAGAAAGATAACCTCCGACCATCAGCATTTCGCCGTGAGCCATGTTAATGACGTCCATTAAGCCGAAGCTCAGCGCCAAGCCCAAGGCTGCCAGCAGAAGAATCGACGCTACGCTGACGCCATTGAAAAACTGGCCCGCAATAACCGCAGATTCTCCCATCGTCTTCCTCTCCTATGGCCAACCGGGAAAGAACGGTAGCCACGATCAGCGCCCTTCTGACCGTGCGCCTTTCAATTCGGCCAAAAAAGACATCGGCTAATTCGACATGCGAATTAACTGCAACACTCTTCACCTGCGCTGAAAGCGACCCTTGCGCGGCGCTGTGTATCAGAGACATGCCCTGATCGGAGCCAATCAGCGATCGGCTCTGACGGGGGCTTTAAGACTCACCCTGGCTGTCATTCCAAGGAATCGGTCATGTTGCTTTGTGACATCAGCGAAGTACGAAAATGCGGCTTATTTCATGGTGCAACGCTTCCCCGGAAAGGCCAGTTGGTCATAGGGCTCGGGGCGCAGAGGACCTTTCGATTGCCAAAGAATTTTGAATTCCCCGTCCGGCTGAAGCTGGCCGACATATGCCGTCTGGTAAAGGCTTTGGTTATCGGCAAACTGGATTCTTCCCATAACCGAGTTGTCCCAGCCGAGCTCCACCGCCGCTTTTCGGACGGCCTGCGGATCGAAACTCTTCGCCTTCCTGGCGGCTGCGGCCCACATCAGCACATCGATGTAGCCATGCGCCATCGGGTCATCCACCGCGGCGTTCGCTCCGAACCTGGCCCTGTAGGCCGCCACAAACTTGTTGTTCAAAGGATTGTTGAGGCTCTCGAAATAGTTCCATGCGGCGTAACTTCCCGCCACCAACCCCGTGCCCATAGCTTTGGCCTCCTGCTCCGCGATGCTGAACGACATCACGGGCATCTTGGAAGGCGGCATCCCGGCGGCGACGATCTGCTTGAAGAAGGAAACGTTGCTGTCGCCATTCAATGTGTTAAAGATGACGTCCGGCCGGGCGATTTTGATCTTGGTAATCACTGAACTGAAGTCCGCCCCTCCGAGCGGGACGTATTCCTCGCCCGCTACCACTCCGCCGCGCTGAATAATGTGTTTCTTGAGGATGAGGTTTGCGGTTCGCGGGAAGACGTAATCCGAGCCCAGCAGAAAAATCCGTTTGTAGCCCTTCTCGAAGGCCCAATCGAGAGCAGGCAGGATTTGCTGGTTGGGTTGCGCCCCGGAATACATGATGTTTGGCGAGCACTCGTTGCCTTCGAATTGGACGGGATACCAGAGGAGCGAGTGGAACCTCTCAAAGACCGGGAGCATGGCCTTCCGGCTTGCCGACGTCCATCCGCCAAACACCGTCACCACCTTATCCTGCTGGATCAGCTTCTGGGCTTTTTGGGAGAAGATCGCCGGGTCCGATGCTCCGTCTTCAACGACCGGATCAATCCTCTTCCCGAGCACTCCGCCGGAAGCATTCAACTGGTCAATTGCCAACAGCGTCGCATTCTTTACCGTGACTTCGCTGATTGCCATAGTGCCGGTCAACGACTGGAGGACTCCGACCTTAACAACCCCCTGCGCAGCCGCCTCGAGGGGTTTGGAATACGAAACCAACGTGATGGCAGCCAGCAGCAGAGCGAGATAATAGATGCCGGGCTTCGGCGAATTTATATTGCGGCCTGGATATTTCATTCAGATGACCCTCCTTTTTCTTAGAACATGATTTGGCTCTGGACCCAGATCCGGTTTCCATTAAAGGTTGCGTGGGAAAAAGTATTGCCCGTCAAGTACGAATACGAAACCTGGAGTTTCGCGTGGTGTCCGAAGAGGTAGTAGTTGAGCCCCAGGGAATGCTCGGTGATGTTGTGGTATGGGAAATTCGGACCAGAATACCAGTTATTGACCGGAAAGCCGGATGCAAGAAAATGCGCGGCGCCCCAGTTGACGCCTGAAACCCGTCCCGCGAGCTCGAGCCGGGCCGGGATCAAATAATATCCGGCTTGCTCGCCGTAACCCCAGGAATTGTCGGGCGGAAGCAGCGTGGCGGGCGTGGTGCGCCGGTAGTACCCGGTGCTCTGAAGAGTGAAGTAGCCATAGCGGAAACCGAGCGTGCTGGTAGCGTTGACCGTCTTATCGCCTGCTGTGACGTTCTCAAAACTCGACGCGCCCGTGACGGGGTTGTAAGCTCCTGACGCCCAGATCGTAAGCTCTGGCTTTTTCACCGCGCTTCGGCTGGGATTGGTCTCAACATAACCGTAAGGCGCCAGAATGTCGTAATGGAGGTTCCCGATGTAGGCTGCGCGGCTGCTGAAATTCTCCTGCCCAGGTGCGTCGAGCGCGGGAATGCTGTTTGCGATCACGCCTGCGTAAGATAAACGGCCAGCTTGGCCATAAGCCTCGAAACCCACAGCGCGCGGCAGAACGAATGAAAACTCCGCGGTGGATAAATCCGCGAAAAGATAGTTCCCCGGACTGTCGTAATACTCATAGGTGTAGGGGGTCCAAAAGCGTCCTGCCTGAAGGGTTAAATATTTAGAAAAGGTCTTTGCCGTAAACCAATCGAGAAGAGTCACGCCGTTGCCATTCCCCGCCGTGCTCCCCTGAAACTGCAAAAAATACTTCAGGGTCGGACTGAATATGGAGCCGGACGCGGCGAAGCGTCCTAGGTAGACGTCGAAATTATTAACGCTCGATGGGCTGGCGCCGAATTGCGCGACCGCCGCGCCCGGCTTGAACCAGGTAAACCGGGTCTGGAAGAGCCCATTGAGGAACATGGAATAGCTTTTGTCTTCGGTGCTGACGTAAAAACCATTGTTATAAATGTCGGCGGGCGCGGGCCCCGAAGTGACCCCAGGGGTAGACTCCGTGCCGCGGCCGCCTTCGAGGAGGGGTTTGGCGTCTTTTACGACCGGAGTTTTAGCCGGACGAGCCGCCGCCAGTTTATCGAGGCGTTTCTCGAGGGCTTGAACGTGATCCCGTTCTTCATCGATTTCCTGCTGAAGCTCGCGGGCGTTGGCTGCGGACGCGTCCGCAGCGCGCGAATCAACCTTCTTTTGCAGAAGTTGAATGTCATTCAGCGCTTGCTCGATCTCTTTCCGGAGTTGATTGATTTCGTCGTTCGTTTGAGTTGCGGGCACGCTCTCCGCCAGCGCCGTAGCGGCTGCCCAACTCGAGCAACTCAATATGGCTGCCAGCGCAATCACTGCCAGCCGGAGCTTGATCCTCAGACTTTGTGACTCATAAAGGTCTGCCTCGAACACACTCCACCCCCTGAATGGGTCTTCTCTGGCCGAATAGACGAGCTCAGAGTTATCTGCTATGAAGCGTTTCCGTCTTGGAAGACATCAAGGTCTGAGTGGATGAGCACGACGTGGTGTTCAAGCAGTCTTAGACTA
>JBOGJT010000190.1:0-12658 GCA_050745065.1 Terriglobia bacterium | reverse complement strand
GCGCCGTTGATTTAGGCTGTAATTTCTTTGACACGGCGTGGGCTTACGGAGACGGGCGCAGCGAAAACCTGCTCAGGCAGGTGGTCAAAGCCAACCCGTCGAAGAGGCTTTACACCGCCACCAAAGTTCCTCCCAAGAACCTGCAATGGCCGAGCCGGAGGGAATACAAGCTCGACGACTGCTTCCCGCCCGATCACATCGAGGAATACGTCCATCGAAGCCTGAAGAATCTGAACGCGGCTTCGATCGACCTCATACAGTTTCACACCTGGGAAGACAGTTGGTTGAAGGACGACCGGTGGATCAACACCATGTCCGGCCTCAAGAGCCAGGGACTCATCCGCGCCGTGGGCATCAGCGTGAATCGATGGGAACCCTGGAATGGCGTCGAGACGGTGCGCTCCGGCCTGGTGGATGCTGTGCAGACGATTTTCAACATCTTCGATCAGAGCTCCGAGGACGATCTGTTCCCGGCGTGCGTCGAAAAGGACGTGGCTGTGATCGCGCGAGTTCCCTTCGACGAGGGTTCGCTTGCGGGAACCCTGACGAAGCACTCAAAGTGGCCCGAAGGCGATTGGCGGAATACGTATTTTGTTCCCGAAAATTTGAACGCCACGGTAGACCGCGTTGACGCGTTGAAGGCCGTTGTGCCGCGAGGCATGTCGCTGCCAGACATGGCGTTGCGGTTTATTATGACGACCCCCACCGTGAGCACCGTGATCCCCGGAATGCGCAGGGTCCCGAACGTGGAGGCGAGCGTGGCGGCATGCGAGGCCGGAGCGCTTGATCCAACGCTGCTCGGTGAGCTGCGCAAGCACCGCTGGGACCGCACACCCACCGCGTGGTCGCAGTAGGAATTCGTTTGGAACTCGGCTGGGCATAATACTTTACGATATAATCGCAGAGGCGATTACTTGGGAAGGACGGCCACTATGTTGTTCCACGTTACGCCGGAGAAGGCAGAGGATGGTTGGCTGGTGGGTGAGTGTCCTGCGCAACCTGGGTGCGTTTCGCAAGGTCGAGACGAGAAGGAAGCGTTGGAGAATGTCAGGGAGGCCATTATCGCGTGGCTCTGGGCCGAGGACCAAAAGGCCGTCGCAGGGTTGAAAGGACAACCGGCAAACCAGCCCATTGTGGTAACGGTCTGAGCTCAAGGGCAAGCTGGTAAACATTTCAGGCAAAGACGCAGCTAAAGCCTTTGAAAAATCCGGTTGGTACCGAGTTGGGCAGGTTGGAAGCCACGTTGTATTGAGTGAACCCGGTACGCGAGCCAACCTTTCCATTCCGCAACATCATGAACTCTCCGTAGGGACGATTCGGTCACTGATCCGCAGCGCGAACATGACCGTAGATGAATTCCTGGATCTTCTGTAAAAGCCTGCCCAAATTTGCCACGAAAGGACTGTACAAATTTCTTGTTGATCCATCCCCATGACGCGCCGCTCTCAGACTCCGAATGGCAGACTTTTCTGAAGGAGCACGACTTCGGCCAGGTGGTTGCACCCGGCTCCGGACGTGAGATGCCGGTGATCGTGCCGACGCATTTTGTTTACGATGGGGATCAAACACTGGAGATGCATTTCCATCGTGCGAATCCCATCTGGGCGGCCCTCGACGAACGGCGCGCGGCCATTCTGAGCGTGGTGGGAGCGTACGCGTACATCCCCACCGGATGGAACGCGGACCCTGGCGCGCCTGAGGAATGGGGAGTACCGACAAGCTATTACGCAACGGTGCAGACAACGGCGGAGGCGACGATCGTGGATGATCCCACGGAATTAGCGGCGCTGCTCTCGCGCCTGTTAAACCATTTCCAGCCCGAGGGCGGACATTTTCCCATCGAGGCCGGCGATAACCCGTATGGGCGGCAACTTGGGGCCATTCGCGGCTTGAGTCTCCGCGTTTCGTCTGTGCGGGCGAAATTCAAGTTCGGCAACAACAAGAGCGCTGCGCATCGGCGCCAAATCGCGGAGCAGCTTAAACAACGCGCGATGGGGCTGGATTTGGAAGCGAGAGAGCATCTCCTGCGCCGATGTCCCGAGCGGTAGCTCGAAGTTTTCTTGCCTCCGTTCGAACCTCAACACTGTTCACTTATCGGATTTTTCGCCTCGTGCGAAGATTTAAGCCACATGTCATTCTGAGCCCTTCGCTCGTCATTCTGAGCGCAGCGAAGAATCTCAGTATTTCCGCTCAGGATAAACTCCGCGAAGAATCTGCTTTTCCCGTTTGATCTAGAAGCAGATTCTTCGCTCCGCTCAGAATGACAGGCGCTTACTTCTTTCGCACAGTGGCAATCGCCCGTATCGCCATGGGCCGAAGCTCTGGCCCTACGATTTTCTGATGGCTCGCACCCAGTCCGTCAGACGAGGGAAAACGCGGCGGCGCGAGGCCGCGGACTCGGGCTTCATTCCCGAAAGCAGAAAGTCAGCCACGGCTGAGGCTGGGACGCGAGCCGCCATGCGATCCACCGAAGCGAAGCAGACGCGCAAATCGGCCGCGACGATGAAGACGGAAGGTATAGCGATCCCGCCTCTCTCGTTCGCGTTGAAAACACCCCACGCCGTAACCACCGATCTTTGCGTATCGCAAAGAATCGGAAAGGGAAGGCGCAACTTCTGCCGAAGGCGCTCAGACCTCGCAGGCTCATCCACAGAGACCGCGGCCAGATTCCCGCCCGCGCGCTGAATGCTTCCGTATTGGTCTCGATACTCCGCCAACTGGCGGAGACAAAACGGTCACCAATAGCCGCGATAGAAGACCAATGCGCACGGACCGCCCGAGACGAGATCGGAGAGCCGCCGTATTTTACCGGTGGAATCGAGCAGCTCGAAGCCCGGCGCCGCCTCTCCGGTCTGCAGAACATGCGTGTTTTCCATGAAAGCCATTCTACCCTACGCGGCGCTGGCGGGCCAATTGCCATGCCATGAGTCGGCCTACGGCTGATTTCTTCGCCGGACGGTTCGCATCTCCCGTTCTGATGGAGCGGCCAACGTAATTTTAGTCGCATCGACAAATGGCCTTGAGGGGTTATACTGCCACTTGGAGAGAGGAAGGGTTCACATGGCGCATTGCCCTCAATGTGGAACAGAGTACCGTGACGGCACTTCGGATTGCATGGATTGTCACATCGAACTTGAGCCAGGCCCACCGCCAGATCTCGAGGAAGTTGTCTCGGGTAAAAGGGAGGCAAAACTGGTGCGCATCCGTGTTTTTTCTGGCCCCACCTCGCTCATGCAGGCCGACTTAGCGCGGAACCTCCTTGCGACGGAGGGCATCCCGTGCGTACTGCCCGGCCAGGTGATGGGAGAAATCCTTCCTGGTGTCGAGTCCATCCAGATGCTGGTCAACGAACACGATGCCGCCCGCGCCGACGAAATCCTGCAGGCCTATTTGGATAACCCACAAGTTGAGCCGGCGGAGTGAGGCAGTTTCGGAATCGTAGCACAGGCCGCCCTGTCTGGTTTGCGCGGCCTTTGAGTTGTGGTAGGCTGTGTTCGTTCGGCATGGGAAAGCCCACGGCGAGGAAAAGCGCTCGCCGTGGCTACCCACTTTTTTTACTGGAATCCAGGGACAAGCCGCAGAGTTTCCAGAAGCAAGAAACTCTGCGCTACACCAAAAAAAGAAAAGGGGGACGATATGGGGGAAAAAGGAAATCTCGTTAAAGCGAATGGTACTCGCTGCGGCGATTGCCGTGGCGTGCTTGGGAGTGAGCGCGGGAATGGCCCGCGCCGACACCATCATCAGCGCGCAATTCGAAAACGGTCACGGTAACGCGGTTGCGGCAGTTAATTATTCGGGTGTCGAGCCAGACGCAGCGAAGGCCGACAGCGCATTCGCCAATTCGAATGTCTGGAATCATCTGCAAGCCCCATACTTTCAATCCGGACCCATTTCTTTCTCGAACCTGGTCAACAGTGCTGGGGCGGGAACCGGTGCGAGCCTCGGAATTTCGCACATCAACGGCGCCTACAACACCTCAGGCAGTCTGCCCGACACTCATCTCTACTCCTACAAAACGACCCAGACGTTCACCTTCAACGGCCTGGCACCCGGCGAGAGTTTCTCGCTTTTTCTGTACGCCTTCAATACCAACGTGTCCCCGAACGATCGCGGCGCCGTCTTCACGGTTGGGAGCAGCAGCTTTAACACAGCCAATGGCAACCCAAGCAGGGAAGATTCACGCTCCGCCGTCACAGGTATGCTGACCGGGGTGACAAGCGCCGCGGGCACGATCGCGGGAACGTGGGCGACGGATTCGAAGAATAGGTCCGGCGAAATCGACTGGTCCGGTTTTCAGCTTGACGTTGCCAGCCCGGCGAAGACGGTCACGCCCGAGCCCGCCAGCCTTCTGCTTTTTGGCACAGCACTGCTGGGATTGGCTTCGGTTACGCGCCGAAGGATGCGGGCGAGTGCTGCCAACGAATTGCAGCGCAGCGCGGCACGGCCGCAGCCATAGGCCAATTCGAGTCATTGCCGCGGAAGCGGGAATCCAGTTAATTAATGGCGGGTGGCGCATAGGTCGCGCATTTTGCGATGTATGCGGCCCTCGAAAACCGCATACATGGCAACCGACGCCACGTATGCGCTACCCGCTTCTCGAGTTGTGGTAGGCTGTGTTCGTTAGGCAGGAGAAGGCCCACGGCGAGGAAAAGCGCTCGCCGTGGCTACGATCCTGCAAACCAACGTTGTACGAATCAAATTCCCTGACCGCGGTGCGGCCGCGACGGTGCGAGTGACGGAGTGATTGCGAGGCTGCTAGCTATCGCATCGCAAGCGCCAAGGCGAGGCCACCGGCAAGTGCCGTCCCGATAAAATTGACGATGCTGTTGGTCACAAGCCCTCTCCGCTCGAGCGTCGCGCCGATCAAACTGTCCACAAGATTGCCAGCGCAGGCCGCGGCGAACGCCAGCGCCGCATTCCGTCCGCTGCAGAGACCGAGGCCGTAGCCGAGCAAGACCACAATGGCGGATGCGCCGAACCCAGCTGCCGTTCCGTTGAGCGAGATACCACCGTCCGCCCCTGCCGCGACCGGGCGGAGAGTCGTGATCATGTAGGCGCGCGCCGATAGCCATTTACCCGTCTCACTGGCTACGGTATCGCCCGCAGCTTCCGCGAGCGCCGCCACAAATCCAGCCAAAAAGGCCCATTGAAAGGGCGTCGTAATCACCAGGACGGCAAAGAAGGCCGCCACCAGAACGTTGGCTGTGGCTTCCCGCCAACCACGCGCTCCGCCGCGCCGTTCCGCGATGCCCCGCTCGCGCTTGCGCGCGTAACCCAAACGCGTCGCGCCGCTTCCGAGCGCAAAAAAGCAAACGAGCACAAGAAAACTGCGGTATCCAAAACCCATGTACACCGCGGCTCCCAGCAGGAAACCTACCATCGCACCGGATGCCGTGATTTGACGCAACCGCCAGGCCGCCACCGCGAACCCCAGATTGATGATCACTGCCAGCGCCAGGCGAACGCCGAGATACTGCATGTTGCGATCCAGCGCGGCGCGTTCGGTGAGGCTCGCACAAAAAACGAAGCCGCCGCAAACGAGCGGCACCGTAATGTTGTCATTCAGCCGGATGGGTAAACTCTCAACCAACGCTCCCACGATCGCGGCCGCCAAACATACGAGCAACGCCTTTGAATTCGCCCGCGTGTTGCTCACCCACAGCAGAAGGAGGAACGCCACGGGCCATCCAAACGCGACGAAGGCGGCGAAGCCTTCCCACGTTTTCGCGTGGTTGAACGGCAGGACGTGCCGTCCTCTCGATTCGCCTACAACGCCGGCCATCACGTCTCCCAGTGCCAGAAGCGCCCATGCCGCGCCGACGGCGGCAAGGTGGTGTCTGAAAACCAGCGCAAGCACGAGAATGGCGACCGGATAAAGGAACACGGTCGCACGGGAAGATTCCGCCAGATCGGCTCTCGCAAGATCAGCGCTTACGTCAGGAAGCATCAGAAAAGAGAAAAGCAAAATGATGACCGCAAGCCCGGCCGTTTCTTGACACGTGATGGAGAAGAGGAGAAAAGCGGGAATGATGAGGGCCAGATGAACGATGCGGCGGCTCGTCCAGACGCTGGAAGTTGAGCTACGCTGAGTTGGGAAAAGCGCTTCAGGCATGTTTGAGACTGTCTCCGTCCGTTGTTCGCGGTGAACGGCGCCTTTCACTGCAACCTTACACTTGCTCCGGCCCGGACGCCGCGCCGATTCGAGGCTGCCGCAGGCGCGGGTGATACGCAATCGTTCGTCTCCCGCCGCGCGCTTCTGCTGCCGCGATCCTGAGTGGCGAGATATCCGAGCCAGCGGCCTACTGACCGCGCGCTGCGCGCAGGGTTCTGGTGATTCAATGGGCTAAGCTTAATAGATAGGCCGCGGCGAGGCCAAGATGTCCCGTCATCATCATCCAGTACATGTGCCGCCAACCAGGATGGTTTTCACCATCGCTCACAAGCCGGCGCGGGTCGCGGTTGATGAGCGTTGTCACATAAGCGCCCCACGCCAGCATCACCGCGCTTAATGCCAGGGTTGCCGCTGCGTCACCGCTGAGAACCTTGAGGAAAACACCCAACGCCATCACCAACCACGGAACGATGAACGCTGGACTGATGAACCTCGCGCTCGTCTTGACCCCGTATTTCACCGGCAGCGTCACGCAGCCTGCGGCGCGGTCGCCGGCAAGATCGGCGAAATCCTTTGTCGTGGTGGCGCCCATCAAAAACAGAAAATAAATGAAGCCGATATACCACGGCTCCCACGACTCCAGCACCGTTGCCACAGCCGCCCAGCCTGCTACTTTGAGCAACTCGCCGCGGGTAAGCGCGATGACGAAGTTCGACGCCCATGGATGCCGTTTCAATCGCAAGGGAGGCGCCGAATAGGCTATCGTAGCCAGCGCCGCGAAGAGATAGATCAAAAACACTTGCCGGTTAACACCGGCAGCGAGCAGCAAGGCTGCGACATACGTTGCGCAGGCGAAGCACCAGGCCTGGCGGAGGGTCAGGCAGCCCGAGGGCAGGGCACGGTGCGGCTTGTTGATGCGATCGTTTGCGAGATCAAAGATCTGGTTCAAACCGTTCGACGCCGCATTCAGCACACCCGCGGCGATAATGGCCATCGCGACCGGCAGCAGACGAAACGGCGCCTTCGCCGCCACGGCGCCGATGAGAGCGCCGGAAAAAATCCCGACCATGGGTGGAATCAACGTAAACGGCCGGGCAAAACTCCAATAGAGGCGAATCTGGCTCATGCGGCGCAAAGATCAAAAATCAGAAAGTGGAAATCAGAGGGCGGCCGCGCGATAACCGCGCCGTTCAATTTATCCGGCTAGACAGCCTCCGGCCGGTACTACGCCTTGGGGTGGGTCTTGTCGTAAACGTCCATCAGTTGCCGGATGGACACCTGAGTATATTTCTGCGTGGTCGAAAGGCTGGCGTGGCCGAGCATTTCCTGAATGGACCGCAGGTCGGCGCCCTCGGCGAGAAGGTGAGACGCGAATGCGTGGCGCAGCGAGTGAGGGCTGACGCGCACGCTGGGACCAAAGAGGCGGGCGTATTTGCCGACGATCCGATGAATGGACCGGTCGGTCAGGCGGCGGCCCCGCGCGTTCAGGAAGAGCGCGGGGTTGGACGACTTGCGTGACGCGAGCAGCCGCTCGCGTGCCGGCAGATAATTTATCAGAGCATTCCTCGCTTTTGAGCCGAATGGTACGATCCTTTCTTTCCGCCCCTTTCCCCTCACCAGGACGACGCCGTCTCCCACGCGCAGGCTTGCGACATCAAGACCTGCCAACTCACTTACGCGGAGCCCGGAGGCGTAGAGCCACTCGAGGATGGCGCGATCGCGTGCCAGCGCAAAGCCGCCCGCTTCCGCCTCCGCGGCAAGGCGGTCGAGGAAGTCGTTAGTCTCTTCCTCCGTCATGATACGCGGAAGCTTTCGCGCGATCTTCGGCGTTGAGACGACGGTCGCGGGGTTCGCCGCCACGGCTCCTTCACGGCAAAGATATTTAAAGAAGGAGCGCAAGGCCGCCAGCTTCCGGGCCACGGACACCTTTTGCCGCTTGCGCTCCGCGAGAAAGGCGAGAAAATCTCTGATTTCGACGGACCCCGCGGCCTCGATCTTGGGGGGTTCATCCGGGAGCCTGTTCCTCAGAAAATCGCGGAACTGCAGAAGATCACTCCCGTAGTTGCGCAAAGTATGTGGCGATAGGTTGCGCTCGCTCCCGAGATACTGAATGAACTGCTCGATCAGATCGTCCATCGCTTTTGCTCGCTGCCGCGCCGCGTTATACCCGCGGCGCCGCCATCCGCGCGGCGCCGGCTGGATTTTCGTCCATGCGGGTGATCCACCGCTCAGCTTCATCAAGCGCCCGCTCACACTGACGCTCGCGGCGCGCGCGGCGGTCGAGAGCTATCGATCGCGGAAGGCCCTCCAGCGGCGGAATGAGGTCGAACGAAATATTGGCTGGTTGATAGTTTGCCGGGTCCGCATGGGTGATGAAATGGATCAGCGAGCCCAGGGCAGTCGAGCGCGGCGGCGGCTCGAAGGCGGCCGCCTGCAAGCGCCGGGCGATGGCGAGGCCGGCGAGCAGTCCGGAGGCAATGCATTCCACATAGCCTTCCACCCCGGAAAGCTGCCCCGCAACGTAGACTTCAGGCGCGCACCGCAAGCTGAGATCGGGCGAGAGCAAGCGCGGAGCGTTCAGATACGTATTGCGGTGGATTTGTCCGAAGCGTAGAAACTCCGCGCGCTCAAGGCCAGGAATCATGCGCAGAACCCGCTTTTGCTCTGGGAAACGGAGGTGGTTCTGAAAGCCCACCAGGTTGAAACTCGAAAAGCGCAGGTTTTCCGTCCTGAGCTGAACCGCGGCAAACGGCTGGCGTCCCGTTCGCGGATCGACCAGCCCTACCGGCTTCATGGGTCCGAAGCGCAGTGTGTCAACCCCGCGGCGGGCAAGCTCTTCAATCGGAAGGCAAGCCTCAAAGTAACGAAGGTCCTCGAACGCATGGGCCTCAACCGTCTCCGCAGCGCGCAGCGCTTCGTAGAAGGCCGTGTATTCGTCCTCATTCAACGGGCAGTTCAGATAGTCCTTGCCCCCTTTGCCGTAACGCGACGCGCGGAAGATGCGCTCCAGATTCAGCGTTTCGGCGTCGACAATGGGACTGATTGAATCGTAAAACGCCAGACTGCCTGTGCCCGTGCGCAATTCCAGATCTTGCGCCAGCGCGTCCGAAGTGAGCGGACCCGAAGCGATCAGCGTGAAGCCGTGGGACGGGATCCTCAGAAGCTCTTCGCGCCGTAACTCGATCAGCGGATGAGACTCAATCGCGCGCGTCACCGCGGCGGGAAACGCTTCGCGGTCGACCGCGAGCGCGGAGCCGCCGGGAACGGCGTGCTCGACTGCGAGGCGCATCAGTAGCGAGCCGCTGCGGCGCAACTCCTCCTTCACCAGCCACGAGGCCGCTCCCGGCGCGTTCGACTTCAGCGAATTGCTGCACACAAGTTCTGCCAGATGATCGGTTTTGTGCGCCGGCGTCATGCGTGCGGGGCGCATTTCGTGGAGCGCCACCGGGACGCCACGCGAGGCAATCTGCCACGCAGCCTCGCTGCCGGCAAGTCCCCCGCCTGCAATCGTCACCGTTTGTTTTTGCATGCTCGGACTCATGGTGATTATAACAGGGGTAGACGGCCAACACCCTTTACGGTGGAAACGTTGGGCTTTGTAAACATTACCGGCTGGTGCGCAGAGCGGAGCCGGCTCACCAGATTTTGCAGCGTGCTTTCGGGGGGCGCACCATCGCGTCGCCGGGCTTGCAATTCCAAGCTCGGGCGAACGCCGGCATATTGGAGAGCGGCCCGTTCACCCGGAAGCGCGCGATGGGATGAGGGTCGGTTGCGACGCGCAGGCGCTCAAGCTCCGGCCGGATATTCTGCTCCCAACTTTCGGCGTAACCGAGGAAAAAAAGCTGCTCGGGCGTGAAACCTCCCACCTTAACGCGCGGCTTGCCCTGCATGGACTTCTCAAAGGCGTTGTAGGCAATCACCACTCCGCCGAGGTCTGCAATGCTCTCGCCTTCAACCAACTTGCCATTTTCGTGAAGATTGCCCGCGACGGCGTAGCTATCAAATTGATTTACGATGCACGCGGCGCGCTGGTTGAACTGTGCCAGGTCCTGCGGAGTCCACCAGTCTTCAAGATTACCGTGGGCGCCAAACTGCCGCCCTTCGTCGTCGAAGCCGTGCGTCATCTCGTGGCCAATCGTCGCCCCGGTATCGCCATAGTTGATTGCTCTCACCGCGCGCGGATCAAAGAAGGGTGGTTGCAGGATGCCCGCCGGAAACACGATCTCATTCATCGAGGTGTCGTAATACGCATTGACCGTGGGCGGCGTCATGTCCCATTCGGCACGGTTCACGGGCTTTCCGATCTTGTCCAACTCACGATGGAACTCAAACGCATCCGCGTTCAAGACGTTCGTGATGTAAGGTCCGCGGGCGACAGCAAGTGCGGAATAATCGCGCCACCGGTCTGGATATCCGATTTTCTTGGCCATCGCGCTGAGTTTCTCAAGTGCGAACTTTCGCGTCGAAGGCTCCATCCAGGGTGACGTTGAGATGTCTGTTCCGAGCTGCGCAATCAAGTTGTTGACTAGGCGAAGCGCGTCCGCCTTGGCGGCAGGCGGGAATTCCAACTTCACATACTGTTCCCCGAGCGCCATGCCCATCCCCCCGTCCACCGCGTCCACGCAGCGCTGCCAGCGCGGCTGGAGTTTTTCCGCGCCGGTTAAAATCCGGGTGAAGTTGAAGTCTTCGTCCACGAACGGCTTTGAAAGGTAGGGCGCGGATTGGTCAATCAACTGCCAGCGCAGATAGGTTCTCCAGTCTCCCAGTGGGACCGTGGTAAGTGCGCGGTTCACTTCTTTCAAGAATGCCGGCTGCGCGGCGTTAATTGAGCGCAGATTCGGCTGGCCCACCGCGCGGAAGAAAGCCTTCCACGGGATCGAGGGCGTGAGTGTGTGTAGTTGGGGAACGTCCATCATGTGGTAGACGGCCTTCGGGTCTCTCAATTCGACGGGCGTCATAGAGGCTTTCGCCAGTTGCGTCTCCGTGCGCATGATCGTCGCCGATTCCGCGGCCGCCCGGGACGGGGAGTCGCCAAGTAGCTTGAACACATTCGCCGCGTGGGTGGCGTATTGCGCGCGGATCTGCTTCGTCTTCGCGTCCTGCTGCGTGTAATAAGTGCAGTTGGGAAGCCCCAATCCCCCTTGCCACGCCACGCCAATCTCTTTGTTGCTGTCTTTGAAATCCTGCTGCGAGGTGAATGCGAACGGCGCGTCAACGCCGAGAACCTGCAAACGCGCTATTTCGGCTTGGAGGCTTTCGAGGTCATGAATCTGCCGGATGCGCCTGAGCTCCGGCTCCAGCGGCTCCACGCCCTCGGAATCAATCGCACGTTCGTTCATGCAACTGGAGTAAAAGTTGCCCAGCTTTCGCTCGTTCGAGCCTGCGGGTGCGTTTGAAGCGGCGTTGTTCTCAAGAATGTGTCGCAGAATTTCCTGGTTGTGGCGGGTCACAACACGGATCATGCCCCAGGCGGGATAATCCGGGGGAATAGGATTTCTTGCCTTCCATCCACCCACGGCGAATTGATAAAAATCTGTGCATGGCTTCGCCTTGAGGTCCAGATTCTGCGGATCGTAGCCGTTTAGCGAAGGCACTGGCGGTGTTTTCCCGAGGATGGCGGCGCCGTGAGAAGCCGCGACAAGCACTCCTGCGATCAAAGTTCCAAGAACCGCGCTCAACCCGTGCCGCTTCGTCCCGCGCATAAATTTCCTCCGTGATCCGTCCCGTTGGCGGCCCGCCTAAATGATTGAACACCGAGCACCGCGGCGGAGGCGCTGGCGCCAAAGCGGAAGCCAAACCATAAGTTTACGCCGGTTCATCCGTCCCCGCACCGGTCCGGCGATAGGCCGAAGCTCTAAACCCAAGTCGAACATAATCGCGCGCCTCCGGCCGGCCTCACGCAGGATAAGGCCGTCCTCGGTCAAAGGAGAGTTTGGTAAGGACCGGATTGTATGACCTCCGGCAAACTTACACGCGCTCGCCCCCACATTTTACAGCTGAAATACGCAGGCAGGCTAAAGGCAAAAGGTCTTTGATTGCCGATGAACACGCATCTGGAATAGCACTCGGCGCCAATCCTCCGGAGAATTGACGTTTTCGAAAATCTTTTCATTTATACCCGCGCTTGCCAGGCGCTCACTCGTGATCACGTCCACCTGCAAGAGAGGCAGGATGTTGATGATCGCGCATTCTCCCCTCTCCAATGCGCAGCGCATTGTCGCGGCGCAAGTCCGGCGATATGCGGCGCAAAGTGGATGCCAGCCTTGGACCGTGCGCGGAACCACCGCGTCAAATTTACCGGCGCGTGTGGAACGAAGTAATAGCTCGATGAATGGACCGTTGAGCAACGGCAGATCGCAGGCGAGGAACACATTCCAGTCGTTTGTGGAGCTTTCGAGGCCTCTCAGCAGCGCTCCCAAAGGACCTCGCCCCGGCCATCGATCAGGAAGCACCGAAACGCCCAAAGCCTCATGCCTGCCGAGTGGACCAAGGACGGTGACGGAGCTTAAATGAGCCTTCAACAGGTTGACTGCCCGAAGCAAGAGG
>JBOGJT010000189.1:0-3185 GCA_050745065.1 Terriglobia bacterium | reverse complement strand
GGGTGGCGCAGGCTGGAAAATGCTCCGAAGCGCGGTGTGTGTGGGCCATGCGTCAGGGCATGACTTTAGTCGTGCCGATCCAGCACGCAATATAGGCGCGGCTTTAGCCGCTGCTGCTTTCGTGCTGCCTCCTCAGGGGCTAAAGCCGGTTCCCGTTCGGTGGCTCTACGGCATGGCTGAAGCCATGCCCTGACACAAAGCGGCTCATGCTTATCCGGTTGTTTCAGGTAACCATAAGGCGTAGGGGCGTTCCGCCGTTTCCCGCCCAACAGATGGGGCCGTGCTGAGTCAACCGGATAAGCATGAAGCGGCTAGACCGGAGTGATTTTCATAAGCTTTCGCGGGCCAACGGTCCTGGAAGGACATACATCGCCGCTGTTGCGATGTGTGCGGCTTTGCTCTCTGCTTGATCGCACACATGGCGAACTGCGCCATGTGTGCGCCACCCGCGGGTTGCTCTTGCAATTTGCAAGGGCAAAAGAGTCCGTTTCCCTGCGTGTCAACTGAAAAGCGGCCTTAAGATAGCAGTTTGTCCAGATCGCGATAGCCGCTCAGAACCCGGACAATGACAACACCGGCCTCGGTGGGACGGTAGAACGTCAGATAATCACCTACTGGAAAGCTACGGAGGCGCGGGGCAAGCTCTTCCCGCGAGCGCCCTAGAAAGGGAGAATGGGCCAGCATTTTACAAATGGAGTTGATTTGATCGAGGAACTTGTCTGCGGCAGATGGACTATCGTTGGCGATATAAAGCCAGATGTCGATGAGGTCGCGCTCGGCTTGGGAAGATCGCTCGACTTTAGCCAACGTGTTTCAGCCCGCGGGCGCCGAGCTGTCTTCGGCCCTCGGCTTTAATCTTCTTCACGTCCAGGGGACCCACCTGACCCTTTTCAACCTGATCCAGTCCAGCCTGAATCTCTTCATGAAGGCGACGCAACTGCAAATCGCGCTGCATGTCTCGATCTTCGAGCAGCCGTAAACTCTCGCGGACGACTTCGCTGGCCGTCTGGTATTTGCCGGTACGGACCTTCTTTGCTATGAATCCCTGAAGCTGGCGACTGAGCGAAACGTTCATAAGGCCATTCTACCTCAATGTCTAAAAATAGCAATAATCGCTACGGTAGACTTGATGCCATTTCCTTCGCAAGGACCCACACGCGGTACGCGCCCTGGGAACGGCAGCCGTGAGAAAGAGGGCAGGGAGGAGCGGGGTTTGTCGCTCTTTCCTAAACCGTCACCGCTTGTTACTTCGCTTCTTGCTTTTTGCAGGCGCCTGCAATTTCGCCTGCGCCGGGAGTTCGGTTCCCTGCTGCTGGGGCCCAAAGCGAAGGTTATCGAGGACCGCGGGTGGCGCATACATCGTTGCTGTTGCGATGTGTGCGGCTTTGCTCTCTGCGTGATCGCACACATGGCGAACTGTGCCGTGTGTGCGCCACCCGCGAGGTTGGGGATCAGCCACAGGCGGGGCGGCGACCCTGCTCCGCCGCCGAGGCTCTGCAAGGACCGGCGCTATCGCGTCGGCACCAGCGGGATGCCGGGTCGCAGCGTCAATTGTTCGGCAGATGAAAACGCCCGCGACCGCACTAATAGCGAGCCCACCATAGAAGTCAGCCCCGAGGCGGAGAAGATCATGGCAATAATCACAAATTGATAAAGCGCGGCGTAGATCGGATTCGCGCCGGCCAGCAGCATGCCGGTCATGAGCCCCGGAATCCAGACGATGCCGAGAGAGCGCATGGAGTCGATGGCCGGGATGAGGCTTGATTCGCAGGCCGCCTGCGTGTACGGCTGCGCCGTGGCCTTCGAGCTTGCGCCGAGAGCCAGCGCGGTTTCAATCAGCCCCGTGTGCGATTCCACCTCGGCGCGAAAACGGTTGAGGACCAGCGAATTGGTGTTCATCGCGTTGGCAATCACCATGCTTCCGATAGGGATCAGCGTGGTGATCGCGGTATGGATTACGCCGACGAGGGTCATCAGAAAAACCACCACTCCCGCCCCACAGCCGATGGCGTAAAGTGAAACACGGAACGCGCCGGGAATACCGGCGGCGCGCCGCGCGGAGATTCTGGCGGCCGCGATGAGCATGGCCGCCAGGATGAAGACGCTCGTCCAGCGCGGCCCGCGCAGCAGTACGATCAGCACCCAGCCGACGATCACGATTTGCACGAGGCCGCGCGCCAGCGCTACCACCGTTTCCCGCTCGAGGTGGATGCGGCGGCGGCGCGCGGCCAGCATCACGGCGAGCGCCAGCACCGCGGTGAAGCCCACCTGGATGAGTCCCAACGCCACCTCGTGGTTGAACACCTGTTTCAGCACGCTATGCCTCCTTCTCCGGTGAGCCCGTTGTTCCCGCCGCGGCGGCGATCCGGGTCAAACGCCCGCCTTCGAGCAGCGCCACGCGGCTCGCCATTCTCGCCGCCTGCGCGAGATCGTGGGTCACCAGAATGCACGTGAGCGCGTTCTGCTTCACAATGTTCATGATCAACTCCTCGGCGTCGCGCTTCATACCTTCGTCGAGCGCCGACGTGGGCTCATCCAACAGCAGCACGGAGGGTGAGTTTGCCAGCGCGCGCGCCAGAGATACCCGCTGCGCCTCGCCTCCCGAAAGGTAATGGACGCCGCTGCGGACGCGCTCCGCAAGGCCAACCTCTTCCAGCAAATGCTCTGCGGTCTGCGCTGGGAGTTCGATTCCCTGCTGCTGCGGCCCAAAGCGGACGTTATCGAGCACCGTGCCGGGAAAGAGGTACGGCGTCTGCGTCACCATGCCGACGCGCCGGCGCAGCTCGCAGGGTGGGATGGCGCCCGTGTCCTCGCCCTCGAAATAGACCGCGCCGCCGGTCGCCTCATCCAGCCGGTTGAGCAGGCGAAGAAACGAAGTCTTGCCCGAGCCGCTGGCGCCCGTCACCGCCAACACTTCGCGCCGGTAGACCGCAATCGAAATATTATCGACGAGCCGCCTGCCCGCAACCTCGCGGATCAGACGGTCCGTCTGCAATATGGGAGCGTCTTCCGTTTTTTGGCGTTCGGCCTCCGTGCGCATGGATTTCTGAAGTATAGCTTGGATGTTCGTGGCGGGTCCGGCTGCGGCGCGCGAGCGCAGGATGCTGCCCGGCGCTCCAACGATACGGAGCGGCATATCAGCGATGGGCACTTGCTGTAGCGGCGCTCTCTGAGCGCCGAAAAAC
>JBOGJT010000188.1:0-11490 GCA_050745065.1 Terriglobia bacterium | reverse complement strand
GTTATAACGAGCCGCTCATCCGGCAAGACAAAGGGAATAGAACGATGCAATCTTTCGGCGGGGTTAAAACCCCGCCCTCCTAACCATTCATGAATAGTCCAGGCTAGACCAACACTGTTCACTTAGGCGGCGACTTGCCATTGTGCGAAAGAAGTAAGTGCCTGTCATTCTGAGCGGAGCGAAGAATCTGCTTCTAAATCAAACGGGA
Source organism: Terriglobia bacterium (assembly GCA_050745065.1). Lineage (GTDB taxonomy): Bacteria > Acidobacteriota > Terriglobia > UBA7540 > UBA7540 > RH2-MAG17b. The sequence goes on along the minus strand of JBOGJT010000188.1, from coordinate 11,282 downwards.
AAAGCAGGTTCTTCGCTCCGCTCAGAATGACATGTGGATAAAACCTTCGCACGCGGCGAAAAATCCGCTAAGTGAACAGTGTTGAGGCTAGGGCTGAAAAGCCTGGGACAATGCCATGCGGAATTACGAACACTTGCTGGCGGAACGGCTTCACCGGATTAATTTCCACGTTCCCCAGCCGCTGAAGGTGTTTGCGCCGGGAACGTCCCTGCGAAAACGCGTGGCCTACAGCCTGGCGCTGGTGCGGTTGATTCTGGTCCCGGTGATTGCACTGGCGGTGTATTACCTGTTCGCCATGGGGTGGATTGTGGATCGCATCGTGCGCGTGGACGCCCAGGTGGCCACGCTGGCGGAAAGCGTTTCTATCCAGATGCTTAACGCCCGCCGCATGGAGCTGAACTACTTCTTGCTCCACGACCCGGAAGATTTAAAAGCCAGCCATGACTCGCTCGACGCGATGCAGCAGACGCTCGCCGAGTGCGCCCGGCTCCAGCCCAAGGAAAGCGGCTCCATTCACGAGATTCAAAAGGAGCTTAGGGCGTACCGCCAGCACCTGGACGAGGCCGTGGCTCACGTCAGCACGCGGCGGGGCTCCACCTCAGCGCGTTTCCGCGCCGTCGTTCAGGCCTACGAAAAAGGACTTGATGATCTTCTCACCCGCTCGCGAGGCGAAAGCCGGGGGCGTTTACTTGAGGCGCTTCGCAATCAGAGCGGATCGTTTGACAGTCAGGTGGCCGAGGCGCTCGCCGCCGGGGACCCTGCTCTGCGCCAGGCCACCGAGGACCTTCAGGCATCGAGCAACACCATCCTCCAGCTCTCCACCCAACTCGAAGTGGCAAGCTGGAACCGCGTCCGGCGGGACCACACGGAGGCGCGCCACCTGGTTTACCAGGCCGAATGGATTCTCTCGATTGTTTCCGCGTTCGTGTTCATCGTAAGCATCCTGGTGAGTTACGTCCTGCCCCAACAGGTGGTCAAGCCGCTGATGGACCTCAAGGCCGCCGTGGACCACGCCGCGGCGGGGAATTATGAAATCGAGTTTGACGCGCAAGGCAAAGGAGAGGTGGCCCAGCTCGCCCGCAGCGTGGAGGGCCTGATCGCGCACGTAAGCCAGAAGAAAGAAGAATCACGGACCGATAAGTCGGGATGACCGTGCCATTGCCGGTTCACGAAGCCCTTTACGCCTTAGCGCGCGTTCATTATACTGGGAAGCCCACGCCATTTTATGCTGAGCGTCATCAGTCAGCGTTGGGCATTTGCTCTAGCGGAGTTCTCTGAGCGCCGGAATGACGGCGGCTAGAGGCCGCCGCTAAGGAGTCGAACGTCACCGTACCAGGAGCCTCTATGCGCAAGGTTGTTCAGTCGATGGATGTTCCCAAGCCGCGGGGTGTGTATTCTCCCGGGATCTTGGCCGACGGGTTTGTGTTTGTGTCCGGCCAAGCCGCGGTCAACCCGGAGACCAATGAGCTCGAGCTGGGTGATATTCGCGCCGAAACGCGGCGGACACTGAAGAACGTCCAGGCCATCCTCGAAGCCGCGGGCAGTTCGCTGAAAGACGTTGTGCGGCTCGGCGTATTCCTCGCCGATTTGAAGGATTTCGAAGCCATGAACGAGGTCTTCCGCGAATTCTTTCCCGAGGATCCTCCGGCGCGCTCGACCGTCGGCGCCACGTTGCCCAAAATCAAGATTGAGATTGACGCCATCGCGCGCGTCTCCGAGGCGGTTGCAAGGAAAACGTAGGGTCCGTTCCGAGCCCTCGTGAAACGGTTGGATCATGCGCCCAGCGGCGGCGTCCCTGCCGCCGAAAGAAAAGAAAAACCGGCGGCGGGGACGCCGCCGCTACAGTCTTTGAAGCCCATATGCACATCAATCAGCTTTCAACACCCGCCTTGACCGTGGATCTGGATGCGCTAGAGCGCAACCTGGACCGGATGGCCAGCTTCTGCCGGGAGCACGGCTTGAAGCTGCGCCCGCACACTAAGACGCATAAGACGCCTGAGATTGCGCGCATGCAGCTCGATCGCGGCGCGGTGGGCTTGACCGTGGCAAAAGTCGGGGAAGCCGAAGTGATGGCAGCCGCGGCTCCGGACGAAATTCTCGTCGCCTTCCCGATTTATGGCGCCGAAAAGCTCAAGCGGCTTGCGGCGCTGGCCAAGGGGCGCCGGGTTTTGCTGTCACTCGATTCTGAGGCCACCGCGCGCGAGGTTTCCGCCGCGGCCGCCGCCCAAGGCGTCGAGATCGGCATCCTGGTGGAATTCGACGCCGGATTGCACCGCTGCGGGCTGCAGACAGGCTCAAGCTGCGTCCAGCTTGCTCACGCCGTGGGCTTCATGCCGGCGCTCAAGTTCCGCGGACTTATGACCTACCCCGGTAACATCTGGGGCAGCGCGGCGGAGCGGGAGAACGAGACACAGGCCGTCGCGGAAGTCTTGACGCACACGCTTTCCGCCTTCCAGGAGGCGCGCCTGGCGGTTGAGATCGTTTCGGGCGGATCCACGCCATCCTCGATGTTGTCGCATGAGATCCGAGGGCTCACGGAAATCCGGCCGGGCACGTACGTGTTTAATGACCTGAATACCTATTTTCAGGGACTCTGCTCCGTCCAGGATTGCGCGGCGCGCGTCGTCGCTACCGTCGTCTCAACCGCCGTTCCCGGCCGGGCGATGATTGACGCTGGCTCCAAAACGCTCTCTTCAGACCTGCTGGGGTCAGGCCCAAAGACCGGATACGGGATGGTCGTGGAAGCTCCAGAGGCAAAGCTGTTCAAATTGAACGAGGAGCACGGCCACCTGGACGTATCCACTTGCCCCCGGCCGCTGCGCGTGGGCGAAACCGTCACCGTGATTCCCAACCACGTCTGCACCTGCGTCAATATGCACGATGAGGTTTTCCTCGTTCGCAACGGCCAAGTGGAAGGCTCCTGGCGCGTTGCCGCACGCGGCAAAATCCGGTAACGCTCATCTCCCGGCTCCCTGACACACGCGTCTGGCGGATCGGTGAACAACTCTCTTCAGCCGTCATTCTGCCCCGAAAAGTTGCCGGCGCCGCCCCCGCGAAGGCTGGCGGGCCGCATGTATTCCCGCTTGAGCCCCAATACTGCTCATTTAGCGGATTTTTCGCCCCGTGCGACGATTTTGGCCACATGTCATTCTTCGCTCCGCTCAGAATGACAGGCACTTACCTCTTTCGCATAACGGCAAGACAAAGGGAATAGAACGATGCAAGCTTTCGGAATTCTTCGTCGCCCTGGGCTCCTCTGCCACGGGGACGAGTGTGCCCCGTGATATTCTGAACGGTTGCCAAAAAACATGCCCCCTGCCACCTCCATCATTCGATCCGTGAAGGGTACGCGCGACCTTCTGCCGCCCGAGACATCCCTCTGGCAGCGTGTTGAAGCCGTGTGCCGCGATATCCTTTCCGCCTACAACTTTGAAGAAATCCGTACGCCGGTTCTCGAGCAGACGGCGCTCTTCGCGCGCAGTGTGGGGGCGGACACGGACATTGTTTCAAAGGAGATGTATACGTTTGAGGACCGCGACCACGAGTCCCTTACGCTCCGCCCGGAGGCGACAGCCGGCGTGGTGCGCGCCGCCATCGAGCACGGGCTACTCAACGAGGGGCGCCTGCACAAGTTCTATTACATCGGACCCATGTTCCGGCGAGAACGTCCGCAGAAGGGTCGCTACCGCCAGTTTTTCCAGATTGGCGCCGAAGTGCTCGGTTCGGAGCATCCCCTGGTGGACGCCGAAACTCTGGAAATGCTCATGCTGATGGTTGAGCGGCTGGGACTGAAGGATACTTCACTGCTGGTCAATTCGGTGGGATGCCGTCAATGCCGGGGTGAATATGTGGCGCTTCTTCGCCGCGAGCTTGAACCGGTTAAATCGCAGATGTGCGTGGATTGCCAGCGCCGCGCGGAAACAAATCCGTTGCGCGTGCTCGATTGCAAGGTGGCAGCGGACCAGCCCATCATCGCCAAGCTCCCCACGATTCTCGACCATCTCTGCCCCATGTGCCGCCAGCATTTTGCGCAGGTGACGGGCGAGCTCGACCGGCGGGGCATCCACCACGCCGTCACGCCGCGGCTCGTCCGCGGCCTCGATTATTACACCCGGACGACGTTTGAGATCACAAGCGGCAAGCTGGGCGCGCAGAACGCGCTGCTCGGCGGCGGGCGCTATGACGGCCTTTCCGAGATCCTGGGTGGGCCGGCGGTTCCTGGCTTCGGATTTGCCATCGGAGAGGACCGCCTGGTGCTGTCTGTCGAGGAATCCGGCGGCCTGCGGCCTGTGGATGGCCTTGCCGCCTACGTTGCGTGGATGGGAGCCGATACGCTCGCGCTTGCGCTCAATTTGACCCGCGCTTTGCGGACTCTGGGTTTCCGTGTTGAGATGAGCTTCGACGCCGGAAAGCTCAAAAAAGCCTTGAGCCAGGCAAATAAGGCGCGGGCGCGTTTTGCCGTGATCATTGGTGAAGACGAGCTTGCCGCCGGCCGCTTCCAGGTAAAGGACATGCAAGCGGGAACGCAGGAAGAAATGGCGCCCGACCGCGTCGGGGAATATTTGAAATCAAGGCTATGAGCGAACCCCGTATAATGCCGTCTCGTTTATCCCATGCGTCTCAAATTTCTCAAAGCGGCGTGCTAGGCTTGGGTTGTGGATCTTTTGTAGCTCAGAGTTTTCCCGCTAAGCTGGGTAGGGGGGCGGGACTTCAGTCCCCATATGAGCCGTTACCCTTTCCTCCCGGCCTCTCTAGCTTGGGCCCAAAAAGGGACAGAGAAGGGACTGCAGGAAGGTGCGGCTTTATGGCGGAATTGAAGCGCCGCCCCCAAAAGACACACTGAAATCGCGGATCGAAGTCTAGCAACCATTTAGAATCCATAACTTAGTTTTCTGAGCATAAGCGCTCGATAAGTGGGGTTCAACAAGACTCATCCCTACCCCTCATAAGGAGCAGAATTGGCACTCGATCTTCTCGGCAGCCGGCAGCGCACACACGCCTGCGGCGAGCTGCGCGAATCTCATCAAGGACAGACCGTTTTCCTCGCCGGCTGGGTAGCGCGGCGGCGCGACCTGGGAAGCCTCATTTTTCTGGATTTGCGCGATCACACCGGCGTAACGCAGATTGTCTGCAACCGCGAGCTTTGTCGCGAGGCGCACGCCAAGGGCGAGCAGGTGCGTCCGGAATACGTAGTGGGCGTGGAAGGCGAAGTGGTCCTGCGCGCAGAGGGCACCGTCAATGCGCAGATCCCTACCGGCGGCGTTGAGGTGCGCGCGCGGGCGCTTCTGCTGCTCAACGAATCGAAAACACCGCCGTTCCCTATCGACGATGACGGACGTATCGCAGAAGAGAGCCGCCTTCATTATCGTTACCTGGACCTGCGCCGCACGCGCATGCAGCGGAATATCCGGCTGCGGCACCGGGCGAGCCTCGTAACGCGCGAGCACATGAGCGCGCATGGATTTGTGGAGGTTGAGACTCCCTTCCTTACCCGCTCGACCCCCGAGGGCGCGCGCGACTATCTTGTTCCCAGCCGCGTACACCATGGCCGTTTCTACGCATTGCCGCAGTCGCCGCAGTTGTTCAAGCAGCTTCTGATGATCGGAGGCTTCGACCGCTACTTCCAGATCGTGCGCTGCTTTCGCGATGAGGATTTGCGCGCCGACCGCCAACCGGAATTTACGCAAATTGATATTGAAATGGCGTTTCCGCAGCGGGACGTGCTGTTTGGAATTATCGAAGATCTGATGGGAAAGCTTTTCGCTTTGGTCGGCGTTGAGGCGCGCCGGCCGTTTCCGGTCCTTTCTTATGACGAGGCGATGGAACGCTATGGGTCTGACAAGCCGCACACGGGTTTTGACCTCGAATGGAAGCGCGTCGATCTGACCGCGGAGGCCGCGGAGAAGGTGCGGGTGATGAGCTCGCTCAAGGCGGTGCGCTTGCCAGGGCAGGCGTCGATCAGCCGCAGTCAGCTCGATAAGCTGCAGGAAGGCGCGCAAGCCGTGGGCGCGGATTGGTTCAGCGCGGTGAAGGTCACGGCCGCGGGCGTTCAGTCTCCGCTCACCAAGAGCCTGGGAGAGGATGCCGTCCGCGCCATCGTTGCCGATATGGACGCGCGTGAAAATGACCTCATCGTTCTGCTCGGACTAAAGCCCGCGCCGGATGCATCGGTGCGCCGACTCGACGAAGCTTCGGGCGAAGTACGGCTCGAGCTCGCGCGGAAACTCGACTTGACCAAGCCGGGCGGCTGGCATTTCCTTTGGGTCGTCGATTTTCCCATGTTCGAGTATGACGAAAAGGAAAAGCGGTTCGCCGCCATGCATCATCCCTTCACTTCGCCGCGCGAGGCGGATCTCGAAATGCTTCGGAACGATCCGGGCCGGGTGAAGGCGCGCGCCTACGACCTCGTCCTTAACGGCTCAGAAATCGGCGGCGGCTCTATACGTACCCACCGGCGCGATATTCAGCAGCGCGTGTTTGAAGTGCTCGGCATGACCCCGGAAAAGGCGCGCGAGCGATTCGGCTTCTTCCTCGATGCGCTCGATTACGGCACGCCCCCGCACGGCGGCATCGCGCTGGGCTACGACCGCATCGTGGCGCTGATGGCGGGCGAATCGAACATTCGAGAGGTCATCGCGTTCCCCAAGACCGCGAGCGCCGTAGACCCCATGTGCGAAGCGCCCTCAACCGTCGAACCCGCCCAGATCAAGGAGTTGGGGCTTGCACTTAAAGAGGATTGAAACCCGGCCTTACCGGGTGATTGATTCAATGAGGCGATGGAAGGTTTCAATGGGACCCGATGCCAGGAAGTTTAGTGAAATGGCTTCAGGGGCTGAAGCTCCCCTGCTTTTCAGCGCATGTATGCCGGAGCTAAAGCTCTGACCCCCTATAACTGCGGAACCTCTGACCCCCGGGAATTGCTGACGCTCTGCTCCGTGGGCTTGTGGACGCTCCGCCATCCTTGGAAGCAGGGAAGAGAACTGGGGACTGAGATCAAGCAGGATTGTTTCATTGATTCATTTCTTCATTGATTCAATCCACAAATGAATCAATGATCCAATAACTCATGATTCGCATTCTTCCCGAAGCCGTTGCCAATAAAATCGCCGCTGGTGAAGTGGTGGAGAGGCCGTCCTCTGTGGTGAAGGAGTTGCTCGAGAATTCGCTCGATGCCGGCGCGCATCGGGTTGAGGTTCACGTGGAGGCGGGCGGGCGGCGGCTGATTCGCGTTGAGGACGACGGCGCGGGCATGAGCCGTGACGACGCCATGTTGGCCTTCGAGCGCCACGCCACCAGCAAAATCCGCTCGGCGGAAGACCTCTTCGACGTTACCACTCTCGGTTTTCGCGGCGAAGCGCTTCCCTCGATCGCTTCCGTCTCTCGAGTTCTTCTGCAGACGCGTTCCACGGAGGATGCCGCGGGTACGCAGTTGGAAATCCACGGCGGGCGGCTGCGCGACGTCAGAGAGATCGCGTGGCCCTCGGGCACGCGATTCGAAGTGCGGGATCTTTTTTACAACACCCCCGCGCGGCGCAAGTTTCTGAAGTCTGAATCGACCGAGCTGGGTCACATCGCCGGCCTCGCCACCCATTACGCCCTCGCGCACCCGGAGAAATCGTTTCGCCTCACCTCCATGACCCACGAAATCCTGAATGCGTCCCCTGTTGAGACATTCCGGCAGCGGCTCTACCAGGTGATGGGCGGCCAGACGATGGAGCAATTGGTGGAGATTGTGCCCGTCACGCGCGAGATGCCCGTGTATGCGCACGCCGAAGCGGAGGAAGAAAACGCCTTGCCGCCTGCCCTCACACGCGCCAGAGTTTTCGGGTTTGTTTCCCGGCCGGAAGTTCAGAAGCTCAACCGGAACCAGATCTATTTTTTTGTGAACCGGCGGCTGGTGCGCGACCGTCTGATCCAGCACGCCATCACGGAGGCCTATCGCAATATTCTGCCGTCAGGCGTGTTCCCTGTGGCGCTCGTCTTTCTCGAGGTGCCGGCAGGCGAGGTCGACGTAAACGTACACCCTTCGAAAACGGAGGTGAAGTTCAGGCATTCGAGCTTCATCCACGATTTCGCACGCGACGTGGTTCGCGGCGCGTTGATGGCCTCACGCCCCATGGCCGCCTTCCCTGCCCGGTCCAGCGCGAAAGATCCGGTTCGTCCGGTTCCCGCCCCTGAGCCCGCCGGCGAAGAAAGCCGCCCATGGCCGCGCGAGCCGGAACCCGCTTCCGGCCAGCCGGCAGCGGCCGGATTCCAACTCTCCGAGCCCAGGCCGCGCCCGGCCACAGGCGCGCTACCTTTCGGCGCGGATGAAGGGACATCATTGCGCACGCCGCCCCAGCCGTGGCCAGCGCAGCACCCGTTACAACACGCCGGACCTGATGATCGGGCGGCGGCGGCAACTGGGGCGGACCACGATGGCGCGGACGAATTTCCCAAAAATCTCAGGCCGTTAGGCCAGGTGCGCGAGAGCTTCATCATTGCGACGAACGACGAGGGCTTATGGATCATTGACCAGCACGTCGCGCACGAACGCGTGCTTTTCGAGCAGCGGCTACGCAGCATCCGGGAGAAATCCGTCGAGGGCCAGCGGCTTCTGCTTCCCGTGATTGTAGAATTGAAACCCGCGCAGCAGGCCGTCTTCGAAGACATCGCTCGCGAGCTCAGCGTGAACGGGTTCGAGGCGGAGCCGTTTGGCCAACGCACGATCGCCATTAAGAGCGCGCCGGCGGAAGTCCGGCCGGAGGCGGCCGAAAGGTTGTTGCTCGCCATCCTCGATGGCGTGGGCGCCGAAGGCGCGGGACTATCGCTCGATGTGCTGCATCATCGCATCGCCGCGACCGTAGCTTGCCACGCGGCCGTCAAAGTGAACATGCCTCTTGACAATCAAAAACTCGAATGGCTCCTGCGGGAGCTTGCAAAAACCGAATGTCCCATGACCTGCCCGCACGGCCGGCCTATCCTGCTACGCTACTCCCTGCGTGAAATCCAAAAGGCCTTTAAGAGGATTTAATCCGGACTTCTCGCCAACGCGGCGCCTGGAGCCGGAGGGTAGGGCTTCAATCCTGCCGCAGAGCCCCTGAGTGGTGGGATCTCCGGGCAGCGCGCCTGTCGGCGCATGTCATTCTGAACGCAGTGAAGAATCTGCCGCTACAAAGTGGCGCAACTTTCCTTCTGGCGCTGTGTTTATGTTTGCGTGAGGCGCAACACAACATGCGCCTCGGACGGCTTCAGCACAAAATTCCGGAGGATACGACGATGAGAAGCATCATTGAGGCGTTAGAGAGGTGTGCCTTGGCCGCGATGGTGAGCCTGTTCATGGCGGCATGTTTTCTCAGCTTGACCACCGGCGTTGCCAACGCTCAAACTCAGGCGACTGAGCCGGCGCCCGCGCCAACCACAACGGCGGCCCCAGCGCCCAACGACCACGACATCAATCGCAGGGAGTTGAATCATTTCGACGGATATCTCGACAAGCATCCCGGGGTTCACAAGCAATTAAGCCAGAACCCGTCGCTGATCAACAATCCCCAGTTTCTCGCGCAGCACCCGCACCTGCAGAAGTTCATGAATAATCATCCGGGAGTGAAGGAGGAGTCGACCGAGAACCCGAACCAGTTCATGCGTCGGGAAAACAGGTTCTTAAGGAACGGCGGAGACGTCTCCCGCGCCGAAGCGGGGCGCGCGGACCGCTACTTTGATCAGCACCCCAAGCTGGCCAGGCAATTGCAACGCAATCCAAAGCTGGTGGACAATCCGGAGTTTATGGAGAACCACCCAGGGTTCCAGAACTATCTCCAGAAACACCCGGAGATTAAGGATGACATCAAGCAAAACCCCTACGCTTTCCAGAAGCGCCAACGCCAATACGAGCGGCACGAGGGCGAAGGGCGAGTCCGCTCTGCGCCCATGCGCGCGCGCAAGTAATCAAAACCCGGCGCGCGAGCGATTGAAGAGGGCGGGCGAAAATCCGCCCTCTCGATCGCGATATCCTATACCTAAACGGCCTCACCTCGTCGCCCTCAAAGCGTGTTAACCTTACTCTTGTGGCGTGCGAATTCTTGGTTCGCCACTGCGCCTTGACTTTGATCTCAAAAGATTACCTGCATCTGCTTTCCGTACCCCAAAAAATGAATCTGGTGATTGCCATTGACGGGCCGGCCGGCGCGGGCAAAAGCACAGTGGCGCAGAAGCTCGCCGCGCGGTTGGGATTAGCTTACGTGGACAGCGGCGCCACGTACCGCGCGGCGGCGCTTAAGGTGCTTGAAGACGGCGTCTCGCCCGATGACAAGGGCGCTGTGGTCTCGAGCGTCGCGGCCGCGGACATCCGGCTCCAACCTTGCGATACTGGACTCGTAGTTCTGCTGGGCGGGAGAGACGTTACGGCTGAAATCCGTACCCCCGAAGTCACCTTGGCGGCCGCAAAGGTCTCTCGCCTCCCCGAAGTCCGGTCGAAGCTGATCGCCTTGCAGCGCGACTTTGCCCGCGAACGAGGGGTGGTTATGGAAGGCCGGGATATTGGAACCGTAGTTTTTCCAAGCGCTCCACTGAAGATATTTTTGACGGCTCGGGCCGAGGAGCGCGCCCGGCGACGGCTGAGTGACGAAAGGCTTAAAGGCCGCGATGCTACTCTCGAGCAAACCGCCGAAGAGATTGGCCGCAGGGATCAGCTCGACGCGGAAAGAAAGATCTCACCGCTCGTCGCGGCAGGGGACGCGTGCATTCTCGATTCCACCGGCGTTCCGGCAGACGAGATTGTAGACCGGATTATCAGCATTGCGGCAGAAAAACGATTAATAGCGGCGCAGCTATAGCGGGCTCACCATCGCGGCGGGTTCGGCAAAGGCGTGAATCCACAGCGAGATCTTCCCTACCATGGACCCTTCGGTCTGAATCTCAGACACTCTCTCACTTCCGGCGTTGCATTTTTAATGCCCAATTAGGCAAAATACCCTCGCGCCCCAATGAGCGCAGTCCTGGCAGATTGCTGAAGAACTGTGAAAGCGTGCCATTCTGAGGGGTTATCATGTCGCGTTGCTACACCCTCAAAGCACGAAAAGCTTGGCGACCGTCATTCCCGCGAAAGCGGGAATCTCTTTGGACCCCCGCTTTCGCGGGGGTGACTGCGGCAACTTTTCAGGTCAGCCGAAGGCGGTCCTGAGTGAATCGAAGGAAGAATCTCGCAAGTCACCGATTCGAAACAACAGCAGGTTCTTCGCGGAGTTTATCCTGAGCGGAAATACTGAGAGTCTTCGCTGCGCTCAGAATGACGAGCCAAGGGC
>JBOGJT010000187.1:0-10952 GCA_050745065.1 Terriglobia bacterium | reverse complement strand
CCAGCTTTCGCGCCGTCCACTCCCGTGCCGGCGCTTGCGCCGCAGGCATTTTATGCGTCCGGGAGTAGAATATTCCTATGCGCATCAGGCTGGTGCTGATCATTTCGCTGATCGTCGGAATCGGGGTGGTGTCGTACCTCTTTGCCGTGTATCAGGTCAGGTCGCAGCAAAGGGCCCTCAAGGGCGAAATCGCGCGGCGCGCGGAGTTGCTCGCGGAAAGCCTTGACGTTAGCGTCGAACCTCTCATCCAAAGCCGTTCTCATCGCGACTTGGAGCGCCTGATTGAGGGCTTCGGCAACCGGGTGCGGCTGGTGGCGGTTGTGGTCTATGACAACCGCGGCCGGATTGAGGCGGCAAACTCCGGCATGGCCGCGCGGTTAAAGGCGGTACCGCCCCCGGTCGACCAGGCGATAGCTCAGAACGCGGGCGCCGGCGGTTTTTTCCGGCTGAATCAGAAGCTGACGCACGTCTACGCCTTGCCCCTGCACCGCGATAACCGGGTGGACGGCGTTTTGACTATCTTCACCGACGCCAGTGATATTGGCGCCCAAAGCGCCTCGATGTGGCGCCAGACGTTTGTCCGCATCCTGGTGGAGATGTTGATTATCGTCACGATTACGCTGCTGGTGATGCGCTGGGCGATGGCCGGCCGAATCCGCCAGATGGCGCAATGGATGCGGGACCTGCGCTCTGGCAACGCACCCGCGCAGCCCTTGACGCCCGACCAGGATATGTTCCGCCCGCTGGCTCACGAGGTAACACACTTGGCGCGAAGCCTCGCCGCGGCTCGGGCCTCGGCGGAGGAAGAGGCGCGCCTGCGTGAAGCCGGCGAGTCCGTTTGGACGTCAGAGCGCTTGCGGATCTTCGTACAAAGCAAGATTGAGGGCAGCCGTCTTTTTGCCGTCTCCAACCGCGAGCCGTACGAGCATGTCCGCCAAGGCAAGGAAATTGCCTGCGTGGTTCCCGCCAGCGGACTGGTCACCGCGCTGGAGCCGATTTTGCGCGCCTGCGACGGAACGTGGCTCGCGCACGGCGCGGGTGACGCCGACCGCGACACCGTGGACGAGCACGACCGTCTTCGTGTTCCGCCCGAAGAACCGCAATACACGCTGCGCCGCGTATGGCTCAGCAAGGAAGAAGTGGAGGGATACTATTACGGCTTTGCCAACGAGGGGATGTGGCCCTTGTGCCATATCGCGCACGCGCGCCCCACGTTCCGTTCGGAGGACTGGACGCAGTATCAGGAGGTGAACCAGAAATTTGCCACCGCGCTGCTCGAAGAAATGGAAGGCGAAGAACGTCCGATGGTGCTCGCCCAGGATTACCACTTTGCCCTCCTGCCCAGAATGGTGAAGGAGCGCTACCCCTCGAGCCGCGTGGCGATCTTCTGGCACATTCCGTGGCCCAACGCGGAAGCTTTCGGGATATGCCCGTGGCAGCGGGAGCTTCTGGAAGGGCTGCTCGGCGCGGACCTCATCGGGTTCCACACTCAGTCGCATTGCAACAATTTTCTGGAGACGGTGGACCGCGCGCTCGAATCGCGCATCGACTGGGACCGCTTCGCCGTCAACCGCGGCGGACATTTCACCTTGGTGCGGCCGTTTCCCATCAGCGTCGACTTCCGGGAGAGACAGAACAGTGCGGAAGCGCAGACGCCGGGAACCCTGTACCTCGATCGAAGCGCGCTGCTGCGGGAGCACGGGGTAGAGGCCGCGTTCATGGGCATCGGCGTAGACCGCGTCGATTACACGAAAGGAATCCTCGAGCGGTTCCGCGGCATTGAACGCTTTCTCGAAAGGTATCCCTCCTTCCAGGGAAAGTTCACTTTTGTCGAGATCGGCGCGCCCAGCCGCACGCACATCAAGCGCTACCACGATTTGCAGGTTGACGTGGAATCTGAGGTGGATCGCATTAACTGGAAATTCCAGACACCGTCGTGGCGGCCGATTGTGTATCTGAAACGGCTTCACACTCACCGGGAGATCGATCGTTATTACAGGGCCGCGGACGTCTGCATCGTGACGTCGCTCCACGACGGGATGAACCTGGTGGCCAAAGAATTTGTGGTGTCGCGCGACGACGAGCAGGGCGCCCTGATCCTGAGCCGCTTTACCGGGGCGGCGCGCGAGCTGCGCGACGCCCTGATCGTAAACCCCTATGACACCGAGCAGCTTGCCGGCGCCATCTACTTCGCACTGGAAATGGATCCCGGCGAGCGTAGTACGCGCATGCGCCGGATGAGGAGCGTGGTGAGGGACCACAATATCTACCGCTGGGCGGCCACGCTGATCAGCGAGCTGGCCGAGGTGCGGGCGGAAAAATCCCATGCCGTGCGCCCGGAGCGTCAGAGGAGCGCCGCGGCTTCACCCTTCATTCGATGAAAAAGACAAAACCGCGCAAAATTATCCCACCCGTTCCCCTCTTCAGCCATTGGACCCGCGTCGCCGGACGGATTCGCCGGGCGAAACGGGTGGCGCTGCTGCTCGATTTCGATGGCACGCTGGTGACGTTCAAGAGGGACCCGAAGGAAGTTCACCTGGAGGCCGCCACTCGCCGGGTATTGGAGCGGCTGGCGCGGCGCCCTCGCGTAGTCCTCGCCTTCATCAGCGGGCGCCGCCGCGCAGACCTGCGGCGGCGCGTGGGCGTCAGCGGGGCGCTCTACTTCGGCTTGCATGGGTTCGAGCGCGGTCCGCGGGTTCGCGTGAGCGCGGCGTCCAGGCGCGGCCTTCGGCGCGCCCTCGACCTTGTGACGGCCGCTATCCTCGACCTTCCGGGTGTATGGGCGGAGGATAAGCACGGCTGCGTCGTCGTGCATTATCGAGGCGTGCCGGGCCCTGCTGCGGCCAAAGCCCGAGCGGCCGTGAGGCGTGCCGTGAAGGAAGAGGCTATCGAAATCCTGCCGGGCAAAAAAATGCTGGAGTTGCTGGCGCCGGAAATCAAAGGCAAGGGCGAAGCCGCGGCGGCGCTGGTCCGCGCCTCCGGACGCGGCGTGCTGCCGGTCTTTTTCGGCGACACCGAAACGGACGAAATGGCTTTCGAGTCGCTGCGCGGCGCCATCACGGTGAAGGTGGGAAACGGCCGGAATACGCGGGCACACTATACCGTGCGCAACCCTGAGGATGTGAGGATGTTCCTGGAGCGCCTGGAGGACGTACTTGCGCGAGATCACAAGCCCCACGAACCCCCTCATTAAAGTCTTCCGGCACTCTCTCAAAGCTGGCGTCACGCGCGAGGGATGGCTTGCCTGCGAAGGGCCGTTGCTGCTTCAAGAGGCGGTTGCGGCCTCAAGGGGCGGGGGAGAGAAGCGCAGGGCGGAGTGCGGGTGCGCCGTCCGCTCGGTCCTGGTGGCGCACAGCGCAGCCGGGAAATTCGCGGACCTATTGGCCCAGATCCCTCCTGACGCGGAAATCGCGGGAACGCCTGACGCGGTGTTTGACGGCGCCGCGGCCACCGTGTCTCCGCAAGGCATTGCCGCGCTGATTGAGGTTACGCCTCCGCCGCTCGACCGTGTGCTCAACCTCCCGGGCGTCATCCTTGTCGCGGTGCTCGGGCTGCAGGATCCCGGCAACTTGGGCACGATCCTGCGCAGCGCGGACGCGCTGGGGGCGGACGCGCTGATCACGCTGAAACCCACGGTGAGCGCGCATAATCCCAAGATTCTGCGCGCTTCGGGTGGAGCTCTTTTCCGGCTGCCGGTGTACCCGGCGCTCGCTGCGGAGCCGCTTTTCGCGCGGCTGCGCGGCGCGGGAGTGCGGCTCGCCGCCACGGATTCTCACAGCCATCGCAGCATTGCCGGGGCGGCATTGTGCGGGCCGCTCGCCTTCGTCATCGGGAATGAAGCGGCGGGATTGCCAATCGATATTCCCGCCGATGACCGTGTCGCAATTCCGCTCCGCGGCGGAATCGATTCGTTGAACGCCGCGGTTGCGGCTGGTGTTTTTCTCTACGAATCGGCGCGGCAGCGGGGCTTTCGCTATTGAATCATTGCTTCACGGCATCATTGATCCATTGATCGAATCATCCTCGGCAGGTAGATAGCGACCAATCCAATGATTCAAGGAACTGGTGAATCAATGGCGCAATTAACTTATGGGCCTATTTGACCTTCAACGCGATGCCAATGAAGGCGCAGGACGCCGTCCTCTGGCCGACCGCATGCGTCCCGAAAGCCTCGATGAGGTAGTGGGCCAAGCCCACTTACTGGGACCCGGCAAGGCGCTGCGGCGCTCGATTGATCAGGATGCCGTTTCGTCCATGGTGCTTTGGGGCCCGCCTGGTTCCGGCAAGACGACGCTCGCCTCGATCATCGCGCGCAAAACGCGCAGCGATTTTGTCAAGTTCAGCGCGGTGCTTTCCGGCATCCGTGAAATCCGCGAGGTTATGGCCGCCGCCGAGAAATCACGCAAGCTCGGCCGCCGCACCATTCTCTTTGTGGATGAGATTCACCGCTTCAACAAAGCCCAGCAGGACGCCTTCCTGCCCTACGTGGAGCGCGGCGACGTGGTCCTGATCGGCGCCACGACGGAAAACCCCTCCTTTGAGGTCAACTCCGCGCTGCTGTCGCGCGTGAAGGTCTACCGGCTTTCCCCGCTGGCTACGGACGAAGTTGAGGAGCTACTGCGCCGCGCGCTCCGCGCTCCGGCGCGGGGGCTCGGCGTGGACCGCGCCGTGGTGTCCGAGGATCAGCTCCGGCAGCTCGCATTGTTTGCGAACGGCGACGCGCGCGCTGCCTTCAACACCCTCGAAGCCGCCGTGGCTGCCGCCGGGCGTGACGAGCAAGGCCGCGCGGTGATCACTGATGCGGTTATTGAAGACGCCATCCAGCGCAAGTTGTTGCTTTACGACAAGGCGGGCGAACAGCATTACAACATTATCTCGGCTCTGCATAAGTCCGTGCGCAATTCCGATCCGGACGCCGCGCTTTATTGGTTGGGAAGGATGCTCGAGGCGGGCGAAGACCCGCTCTACATTGCGAGGCGCCTCATCCGCATGGCTTCCGAAGATATAGGACTTGCGGATCCGCACGCGCTGGGTCTCGCCGTCGCGGCCATGCAGGCGGTGCATTTCTCAGGTATGCCTGAAGGAGACCTCGCACTGGCCGAGGCCGCCGCTTATTTGTCAATGGCGCCGAAGTCCAACGCCCTCTACGTGGGTTACTCGGAGGTAAAGGACGACGCGCAAAAGACTCTTGCCGAGCCTGTACCGCTTCACCTGAGAAACGCCGTGACCGGGCTCATGGCGAAATTCGATTACGGCAAAGGTTATCTATACGCGCACAACGCCGAGGACCGCCTCACGAACATGACGTGCCTGCCGGAAAATCTGCGCGACCGCCGCTACTACCGCCCGACGACGGAAGGTCTGGAAAAACGGCTGAAAGAAAGACTCGAAACCATTCGAGAGTGGAAGGAAAAACACGCCAAACCTTAGCGGTGACTCTTCTTGCGTCTATCCCTTCGCTGTCTCTTCTTTGCGCCTTGGTGTCTTTGCGGTGAGTTTTAGACTCAGCGCCCAAAAAAGCAAGAGAGGCCAGCGTTTCGTGCTGGCCTCTCTTCGCGCGAGTTGGCGCAGGCTTTACTGCGATGAGGATGCAGGCTGAATATCCGACACCTTGATCGTGTTGCTGGACGCATCGAGAACGCCCTGCACCTTCACGTCCTGGCCGACGAACTGCTTCGCCTTAGCTTGATCGTCCAGTTGATAAGTGGTTCTGCTGGCTGCAACGTAGAGCACGTATTGTCCACTCTGCTGGTTAATCTTGCCGACGAACAGTTGTGCTGACGCTGCCGGGCCTTGGCCATTCGGCGATGCCTGCGGCTGTTGCGCTGACTGGTCCGGGTTCGACTGCTGCGGTGTTGCGGGTTGCTGGTTCTGTAGAGCCCACGCCGGGGATGCGTTTCGCGCTGGCGCTGCGCTTGCGGCCGACGACACCATCATCCCGGCAAAGGCCAACGCCATAGCTAGTGAACAGATTTTCACGATTCTCATGATCGAACCTCCGTAAAAGGTATTTGTGGCCCGCTTCTCGCCGTGGCGACATTTCCCATTCTAAATTTTCGTCACGAGGTGTTATTGACCTCGGCATATGTTGATGCAAGCGGCGCGCCAAAGCAGCGAGGCGCGTGAAGGGTAAGCCGATAATCCGTTTCGCTCATAGCGGATGGACAGCTTTTCGGAAATGGTCTTCGTGGCCGCGTGAATCGGCGATGATGAATTTTTGCCCTGGGGAGAGCAAATTCTTCTCGGTAGCTTCGCGTTGCGCGCGGGCGGCGAAATCGCTATGCTTCTAGCAGGTTATCGAAACTACGCAGCGAAGGCGGCGTGCCGCCGCTGACGCGCCCCGAAGACTGGGGTTGTAGCGAGGTACTGAGGATTACGTATTCTCGTGACAGTTTTCGCTGTAGCGGCGCTATCTGTGCGCCAAAAAGCGCCAGCCGGAGGCCGCCACGATATTTTGTATCACGATAATGCATAATCCTCGTTAAACTCGCCGTGACACACTTCACGCGGGATTTTTGAGCAGTCTGCATGGAACCCGATGCCGCAACCTTGCCATAAGTGTGGAGCGACGAAGACGGAGCCGGTCCGTCGCGGGATGGCTTCCCAAGCCGCTCGCGTGCTCGGCTATCGTCTGCGTGAGTGCTCGAGATGCCGGCGCTGGCGAATGCTGCCCGAGACGGGCTTTGTGCCACGCGCGAGCTACGCACGTAAAGTGGAGCCGCGCCAACCGGGCCCTGGACTGGCCTCAGGGAGTTTCGATCCGGACGGTTTTGATGGCTGCCCGCGCTGCGGTGGATTGGAGTTTGAGCGCGCGCCGCGAAACTGGCTGGAACGCTTGCGGCAATGGGCGCCCATGGCGCGCTGCCGGAGCTGTAGGAAGCGATTCACCTACCCGCAACACTGAAAAACAGCGACAACTGACGAGTGATCGCTGATGGTTTGTTTCTCGTCGGCATCACTCGCCACTGCTTCCCTATGCCATCGAAATCCACTCCATCCATCAAGATGCTGATCGCGCAATCGGCAGGCATTGTGATGGCCAGCGTTCTGCTGAGCCGGGTGCTGGGCTTTTTGCGGGACTGGACCGTCGCACAGCAGATCGGCTCCAACCGCGTGACCGACGCATACTATGCCGCGTTCACGCTCCCGGATTTCATCAACTACCTTGTTGCGGGAGGCTCTCTCAGCCTCACCTTCATTCCGATCCTAACGCGCTGCATCGCCGAAAAGCGCGAGGAGGACGGCTGGCACGTTTTTTCCACGGTGATCACGGTGATGGATCTCTTTCTGATCGCCGGCATTATCGTGGGGGAGATATTCGCGCCGCAGCTCGTCCGCGTGATTGCTCCGGGCTTCCACGGTGCGGAAAGGGCGCGCGTCATCTTTTTAACGCGGCTCATGCTTCCCGCGCAGTTTTGTTTTTATCAGGGCGGCGTGCTGAGCGCGGTGCAATACGCGAAGGCGAAATTTGCCATCCCGTCGTTCGCCCCGGTGGTCTATAACACGGGAATTATTCTGGGCGGCCTATTGCTGGCGCGCAGGATTGGGATCACCGGTTTCGCGGTGGGGGTACTGGCGGGAGCGACGGCGGGCAATTTCCTGCTTCAAATCTATGGCGCGCGCCGCGTGGGCGCGAAATTTCATCCCAACCTCGATATTCGCAATGCCGATTTCATTCTCTTCGTCAAACTCTCAATACCCATCATGCTCGCGCTCTCTATTGTTTTCACCGACGACTGGATCATACGATGGTTTGCCTCATACCTCGCGCCCGCGTCCATCACCTGGCTGAGCTTTGCCAAGACGCTGATGCGGGTCCCGGTCGGGGTCATGGGGCAGGCGGTGGGCGTGGCGTCGTTTCCCTTTCTGGCTCAGCTCTATTCCGAGGGCAGGTTTGACGAATTGAACCGCACCCTCAGCGCCACGTTGAAGGGCGTCATCCTTCTGCTGGTGCCGGTCTCAGCGCTGACCATCGCCGAGAAGACACCGCTGGTGTTTTTCGTTTTCTCCCACACGCGCATGCATGCGCCGGACCTCCGCGCCACGGCGGCGACGCTCGGCATGTTTGCCATCGCCATGTTTGCCTGGGGCGCGCAGAACATCCTCGCGCGCGGGTTCTACGCGGCGCGCGACACCCTCACGCCCGCCATCGCCGGCACCGCTATGACCTTTTTGAATCTGCCCGTCTACTGGATTTTATGCAAGCATTTGCAGCACCTGGGACTCGCGCTGGCAAGCTCGATCGGCGTAATCGCATACGCCGTGGTCCTGTTCGTTCTGCTCAGCCGCCGCACGCACAGCGTAGAAACCGCCGGCGTGCTCACATTTTTCTTCAAAATCTCCGCCGCCGCGGTCCCGGGGGCGCTCGTCTGTTTCAAGGTGACGCGGGTGCTGGAATCCCGCCTGCGATGGCAATCCACTCAGGGCGCGCTCATCGTTCTACTGGTGGGAACTGCTGTGGGCATCCTGGTGACGGTGGTGCTCGCCAAGCTCTTACGCATCCGCGAGATGGATCGCTACCTCGGCCGGATCCGGCTCGGTTAGGACCGGCGAGGAACAATAAGCGGGAAGGCATCCCACACAGCGTCGGCCGCGGGAAGCATTTTGCGTTTGCACG
Source organism: Terriglobia bacterium (assembly GCA_050745065.1). GTDB lineage: Bacteria > Acidobacteriota > Terriglobia > UBA7540 > UBA7540 > RH2-MAG17b. Next base: position 2,335 of record JBOGJT010000187.1, on the reverse strand, counting down.
ATTCCGCTCCTTGACAACGCCGGGTCGTCCACCTATCATTCTTAAAGAGGTCTCAGGGTGTTTGGCGGCGGACTAGAGGATATCGGGTTTATACTTTTTTTGGCGTTCCTGCTATTCGGGCCCAAGAAGCTCCCGGAGATTGCCAGGGTGCTCGGCAAGGGTCTCGGAGAGTTGCGTCGCGCCCGCGACGAGCTGAGGTTCTCACTGGAAGAGGAAATCCGCAATCTTGAACTGGACCGGCAGCACCTTGTGGATCACGTGGTCGAGCGGACGCTCGAAATCGACCAGTATTCGATAGAGGAAACCGCCGAACCGGCGCCCGCGTATGGCCACGAAAGTACGGACCCCACCCACGACGAACCCCAGTCCTGATCCCGAAGAACAACTGAACGGTAAGCAGATGTCGTTCCTCGAGCACCTCGAGGAATTGCGTAAACGCCTGATGCGCAGCATCATCGCGGTGGTGGTGGCGGCGGCGGCGTGCTTTCTATTCTCCAACCGGCTTTATGGAGTTCTCGCCAAGCCGCTGACCGATACCCTTCACAGGCTTCATCTCGACGCGCACCTCGTTTATCTTAACCCGGTCGACCCGTTTAACCTTTACATCAAACTTTCCCTCGTTGGCGGCCTTTTCCTCGCGTGCCCGTATGTGCTTTACCAGATTTGGCTCTTCATTTCGCCCGGCCTCTACAAGCACGAGAAGCGCTATATCTGGCCCTTCATCATCCTGACGAGCAGCCTTTTCCTTACCGGCGGGTTTTTCGCCTGGCAATTTGCCTTTCCTGCCGCGCTGGAGTTTTTGGTGAAGTTCGGGCACAGCTTTACACCGATGATCACCATCAACGAGTATTGGGACCTCGCAATTCAGGTGATCGTGGCCGTGGGCCTCATCTTTGAGCTACCCGTCGTGATTCTGCTGCTCTCCGTCTTTGGCATTGTCACGCCCAAGTTCCTTTGGAAGAACCTGCGCTACGCCATACTTATTACGGCGGTGCTTTCTGCGGCTATCATTCCGTCGAACGATCTCGCGTCGATCTTTATCGTCTGGGTTCCGCTGGTATTGCTTTACTTGCTGAGCATCCTGCTCTCCTGGCTGGTCTGGGCGAAGAAGAAGAAACGCTTGCGTGCCGCGTGAAGCTCACCGGCGTTGTAGTGGCGGCGTCCCCGCCGCCGTGCTTTGTTTTCGATCAATCCGGCGGCAGGGACGCCGCCGCTACAGCGCACGATCCGGCGTTTTCCCACAGGCTCCGGATTGTTCGACATCCTTTCTGTGCCCCGCGATCTTCGAAATGGATAAAAAGCGGAAATCGGGTTGGCATTGGCTTGCCCTAGCTGCCTTGTTAATGCCCTTATTGTTTGCGGCGTGTCTGTGGGCGCAGCCCGCCGCCACGTTCAGCGGCCAGCGCGCGTTCGATGACATCCGCCATCTGGTTGCGTTTGGACCCCGGCCGCCGGGTTCCGCGGCGCTCACCGCGAGCCGCCGGTGGATCATCCGCGAGCTGACGCAATCGGGTTGCCGCGTGACGCAGGACCCGTTTACGGCGGCTACTCCCGCGGGAAACATTGGCATGGACAATCTCATCGTGAAGATTCCGGGCTCGAGCCCTTCCGTCATTATGATCGCGGGGCATTACGATACCAAACTATTCAAAAATTTCCGCTTTGTGGGCGCAAACGATGGGGGCTCCAGCGCGGCGTTCCTGCTCGAAATGGGGCGGACTCTGTGCCGGACCAGAAACAAATACACCGTTTGGCTTGTATTCTTCGATGGTGAAGAGGCCATCAAACAGGAAATGTCTCCGACCGACGGGACGTACGGCAGCCGCCATCTCGAGCAAAAGCTCGCCGCGAACGGCGAACTCAGCCGCATTCAAGCCATGATTCTGGTTGATATGATCGCCGACGAAAATCTGGATATCCGGCGCGATCTTAACTCCACCGCATGGCTGAACGCTCTGCTTTTCAAGACGGCGGACCGCCTGGGCTACTCGCGTTATTTCATCAAGAATCCGCCAACCTATATCGGCGATGACCATACCCCGTTTGTTCAGGCCGGCGTCTCCGCGGTGGATATTATCGACCTCGATTATGGGCCCGGCAATAGCTATTGGCATTCCGCGCAGGATACACTCGACCATTGCAGCGCGGCGAGCCTCGAAATCGTCGGCCGCGTGGTGACGGCCATGCTACGGGAGCTCGATAGCTCCCCGCACCTGCACGAGTGAGGATGATCCGCGCGGGCGGCGTCGGTTCTGATGCGGAACGGCAGAAGTCAACGAAGGATATTTGCTGTAGCGGCGGCCTCTGGCCGCCGGTTTTTATTCTTATTCAATCC
>JBOGJT010000186.1:0-8523 GCA_050745065.1 Terriglobia bacterium | reverse complement strand
GCGTAGGGGCGCTGCTTGCCGCGCCCGACATTGGTGGGCGCGGCAAGCAGCGCCCCTACCAAAAACAACGGCAGGTTCTTCGCTTCGCTCAGGATGACGGCCCAATTGGGTTTTTGGCATCCTGTTAAAATCGCACCTTTCCGTCATTCTCAAAGAGGACCCATGGAAATTGTAAATCTGGATGACGTTGCGATCATCATTCGGCCGGGCCGCGATAACATCGCAGTTGCTACCGCCGATTCAATCGACGCCGGAACCCGGCTCAATTCCGGCAGCGGAATCATGACCATCTCGCGCCGCGTGCTGCGAGGCCAGAGCTTTGCCATACAAGCCGTTCAAAAGGGCGGCGTGTACGTGACGCTGGGCGACCCCATCGGGGTGGCGTCAAGAGACGTTCAACCGGGCGACCCGATCGATCGGGAGAATCTCGAGGACCACCTGCCGCACCTGAGGGTGCGGTACCGCGACAACCCGGCGCCGGTGACTCTCGACCCTGCTCTTGCGGCGTTGACCTTTGATGGCTACGCCCGGCCGGACGGTTCAGTCGGCACGCGGAATCTGGTAGGCATTGTGACTTCCGGAATGTGCTCGTCCACCGAGGCTCTGACGATTGCCTCGCGCGCGATGCGTGAGGTCTATTCGCGCGAGAAGTTTCGCAACGTGGACGGCGTTGTGGCCGTCGTTCAAGAGTCCGGCTGTGGAATGCCGGATGGTCGCGCCGTTGACCTCTTAAACCGGCTTCTTTCCGGCACGCTGCGGCACCCCAACCTCGGCGCAGCCATTTATATTGATCTGGGTTGCGGCAAGACCTGCGTCGAATGCTCTGCCCCCGTCTTTCAAAACGATGTGCCGGATTACAACCAGCGCGTCGCCAACCTGGTGATTCAGAATTCGGGCGGCAGCCGTGCAGCGGTAGAGCGAGGCCTGGAGATGGTCGAACGGCAGCTACACTTTGCCAATCGGTTTACCCGTCAGCCCGCTCCCATCAGCAAACTGATTGTAGGCACAAAATGCGGAGGCTCGGATCGCTGGTCCGGCGTAACGGCAAACCCGGCCGTGGGTATCGCGGCGGACTTATTTGTGAAGGCCGGTTCGGCGGTGTTCTTACCCGAGATTCCCGAGCTGCAAGGCGCCGCCATGGTGGACTTAGCCCACCGTGCACGAACCCGTGCCGTGGGGCGCAAATTGATGCATTCGCTCAAGCGGTACGAGGCGTACGTGAAGTCATTTGGCGACGATTTCCGCGATAACCCGTCACCCGGTAACAAAAAGGGAGGGCTGTATAACATCTATTTGAAATCGGCAGGCGTGAAGGCTAAGGGAGGCCACTCCATTGTGGAAGACCTCGTCGAGTATGGCGAGTGGCTGGGAGACCGCCGCGGACTTTTTGTGCTCTATACTCCCGGCTACGATCAGATCTCAACACCGGCGCTTTTTCTGAGCGGAGCGCAAGTCGCCCTGTTCACCACCGGGCGCGGCACGGGAATCGGCAGCGCGTTGGGACCGGTTGTGAAGATCGGGTCAAATACGCCGCTGGCGCGCGTGAACGGTGATATCGATATCAACGCGGGGACCATCCTCGACCGCGAGGAAACCATCGAGGAAGTGGGCCGGAAGATTTTTCAAGAAACCCTGGATGTGGCGTCCGGGAAAAAACTCACTCGCGCGGAGCAGTCCGGCTTCCATACGGAATTTAAGGTTTGGGAATCGCTTTGGCCCGCGCTGTAGCCCGGATCATCCGTGTATCGCCAACGCCTGGCGTAAGAGCTACGCTTAACCCTTCTGCCGGGATGGTGTGATGGCCTGACGGTGTGAGGGCATGACGGGCCAACCCCACTGCGCGAATCAATATGCGCTCGCCCGGAGCCTCCCGTCCCATGATCGTGGTGTCGCAGCCGCCAATCTCGAGCCGCGTTCACTTTCCGTTGGATTGCGCCTTGTGTTTTCGCGCAACCAGTGCGTCAAATTCGGTGGCTTGGTGGGGATTCAAAATCTGGCGGATCCGGTTGTCGGTCTGAGTATGGAGGGCCTCGAAGCCGGGGCGCGCCTGTTCCTGCAAGGCGCGGTACTTCACATCCGTCTGATCCAGGATGGATCGCAATTCCTGGACTTGCGGCGGGGAGAGGTCAAGTTGTTTGCGTAGGCTGCGGATCGCCGCCTGTTCATTCCAACGGCGGCGCCAATGGCCGGTATTCCAGGCGTAGGTGTATAATCCGACACCGCCAAGAATCACGCCGATCACAAACGTCACGACGAAGTAGAGGTAAGCGCGCCGCGTCATAGTTTTACCGGCTTTCGTAGTCTGCAACGGGCCTCACGCTCACGAGCGCCGGGACCGCCGGAACACTGCTCCAATCTACCGGATAACTTACCGCTGAAGCCGTTTCAGCCTGCGGCCAATAGGCAACCGAGGCGGGCTGCCTCCGAACCGGTCCGGAGGAAGGTAAAATCATCGCTAACAACAGGGTGAACACCAGTACGAGCGTAGCCATGATCACGCGGCGGCCGGCGCTTTCCAGAAATTCGGGCGAGGCGAACCATCGGGTTGCCTCCTTGCCTGGCGGGACCTCCGCTAACCGGCGGAGTACCCTGGAAGCGAATCCCCAAGAAGGTTCAGGCTCTTCCTCCTGGCTGAGAAGGCTCAGCCCCGCGCGCACCTTCGCGGCATTGCGAGCATACGACCGGCAATCGGCGCACGCCACAAGGTGGCGCCTTACCCGCTCCCCCGCATCACCCTCGCCGGCTTCCCACACCTTGTCTCTGACTTCTTCGCACCGCATGGCTCAAGCCTCCTTAGCGCCATCGCTTCATATCCGCCAGCATCCGTTTTCGCGCTCGGTGCAGGCGGACTTTCACTTTACTCGGAGTCCAGTTTAATGTCTCGCTAATCTCTTCCACGGATCGATTCTCAATTTCTTTCAAGATGAGCACCGTTCGGTCCTCCGGCGGAGCTCGGTCGAGAAGCTTTGCCACCAAATCCTTCAGGACCGCCTCCTCCTCAACGTTCGGTCCATGCGCCTCGCCTCCCCCGATCCCGGCTTCGAGCATTTTCCGCCGCTCGTCCGGAAGCTGCCAATAATAGCTCAGTTTTGAGCCACGTTGCCGGCGCAGGTAATCGTAGCAATGGTTGACCGCAACGCGAGAGACCCAGGCGCCAAAAGAAGCGCGGAAATTATAACTTCGAATCGCGCGGAAAATCTTGATGAATATCTCCTGCGCCAAGTCCTCCACATCACCTTGTTGCCGCACCAGATGAAACACCAGCGAGAAAATACGCCGTTGGTAGCGATCAATCAAAAGCCCAAAGGCTTCCTCGTCCCCCTTCTGCGCGCGATGGATCCATTCAACTTCCTGTTGATCGTGGACGTTGCTCTCCATGCGCCTTCCATCTGTCGTCGTCCCTGATACATACGACGAGCCGGACATTCCGCCGGTTACAGCTTTGTTCCGGTATATCATCCCATCATCCTGGTCGATTACGTCCGGAAACTCACAGAGTCTACTTGCACCCTATGCCCCTTCTGATCCGCCTGCTGCCAGTGGCGTTGATCGCGCACCGCGCCCGCAGACCCAACCCCTGACCCCCCCCGCGCCGGTACGCGCAATAATCACGGGGTCACTGCATCCTCCCGGTACGGACTGCATAAGTCAATACCATATATTTTAGTTGACTAAAGTTTACATAGCGTGGCATGATGGCTTCATTATGGTTATAGGACGCAGACTTCGCAAGCTGAGAGAAGAGAAGAGCCTGTCGCAAGGCGACATCGAGCGGCGGACAGGATTGCTGCGCTGCTACATTTCCAGGGTCGAGAACGGGCACACGGTGCCGTCGCTCGAAACTCTGGAGAGGCTGGCATCCGCCCTGGAAGTTCCCCTCTACCAGTTGTTCTATGAGGGCGACGATGCGCCGCCGCTGCCAAATCTGAGCAACAGAACCTCCCCCGAAGAGTTGGTCCTTGACGAGGAAGCGGAAAAGCAGGTCCGGTTTTTTGAGAAGGTCCGCCGCACCCTCGACAGGATTGAAGAAAAAGACCGGCAACTCTTGCTCTACATGGCTCAGAAACTGGCGCACCGCTAGGCGGGCCCCATTTCTTAAGGGCGGCTAATCAGTGCCTTGCCCAACGCGAGGAGGGGTGTGTCTCTACTCCCATTCAATCGTGGCAGGTGGCTTCGACGTCACGTCAAGGACCACTCGATTTACGCCCTTGACTTCGTTCACGATTCGAGTGGCGATCCGGGATAAGACGTCGGCGGGCAGCTTGGCCCAATCGGCCGTCATACCATCGTCTGATTCTACCGCCCGCACGGCGATGGTCGATCCGTAACTACGTGCATCCCCCATCACTCCCACACTGAAGACAGGCAGCAGAACGGCAAACGATTGCCAGAGCTTGTGGTAGAGACCCGCGGCTCGAATTTCCTCTTGCACGACGGCGTCGGCCTCGCGGACCAGGCGAAGCCGTTCCACGGTGATTTCCCCCACAATCCGCACTGCGAGCCCCGGACCTGGAAACGGTTGGCGTCCGATGAGCTCCTCGCTAAGACCTAACTCCCTTCCAACGAGCCGCACTTCATCCTTAAAAAGCTCGCGCAACGGCTCGATCAGCTCAAACTTGAGATCGGGCGGCAACCCTCCCACGTTGTGGTGGCTCTTGATGGTCGCGGCCGGTCCCTTCACGGAAACGGACTCGATCACATCCGGGTAAAGCGTCCCTTGCACAAGAAATCGCGCGTGGCCCAATTGCCGTGCTTCTTCCTCGAACACGCGGATGAATTCTTCTCCGATGATTTTCCGCTTCAGCTCAGGATTCGTTACACCGCGCAGCTTGTCGAGGAACCGGGCCGAGCGATCCACGGCGCGGACCTTAAGGTCACCTTGCTTTTTCAGCGCGTCAGTAACCTTGGCAAACTCATTTTTTCGCAGGAGTCCGTTATCGACAAAGACGCACGTGAGCCGTTCTTCAAGCGCGCGCCCCGCCAACGTCGCCGCCACCAGTGAATCCACCCCACCCGAGAGCGCGCAAATAGCGTCGCCGCCGCCAACCTGCTCGCGGATGCGCCGCACCGTGCTTTCAATGAACGACGAAGGAAACCAGTTCGGTTTGATTTGCGCGATATCCAGAATGAAGTTGCGAAGCACCGTCTCGCCGGACTGCGTGTGCCGGACCTCCGGATGAAATTCGACGGCGTAGATGCGGGCCTGCGCATTTTCCATGACGGAAATGGCATTCTCCGTCTTGCCCGTCACGCGAAAGCCGGGGGGCACGACGGCGACGTGATCACCGTGGCTGTTCCACACCCGCAGGGGAGACGGCAGGCCGTTCAAAATTTCCGAGGGAGGAAAAGACTCAAGCTGTGCGAAGCCGTATTCGCGGCGCGCGGCCGGCTCCACTTTGCCACCGAGAAGGTATGCAATGCACTGAAAACCATAACAGATGCCGAGCACGGGAACCCCCAGATCCATCACGCGCGGGTCGCATTGGGGGGAATCGGCGTCGTAAACGGATGAAGGGCCTCCGGAGAGAATCACCGCAGGCGGCCGCATCTGTTCCAGTTCAGCAAGCGACCGCGTGCACGGAACGATGACGGCGGCGACGTGCATTTCGCGGATACGCCGCGCAATCAGCTGTGTGTATTGCGAGCCGAAATCGATGATCGCAACCGGTCGGGGCGAGTCCATTATTTCACCACAAAGCTGATGAGTTTCTCAGGGACCACAATCACCTTGACGATCTGCTTGCCGCTCAAGTGCGGGACAACTTTCTCATCCGTTCTCGCTTTGGCCACCGCAGCTTCTTCACTGAGGCCAACGGCGACGCGGATTCGCCCGCGCAGCTTGCCGTTTACCTGGACGGGAAGTTCTATTTCCTCCTCCGCCGTGAGCGCCGCATCGTAGGCAGGCCACGGCTTGTGGAGCAGAGGTTCGCGATGTCCCAGAGCCTCCCACAACTCATCGGCGATGTGCGGGGTGAAAAGCGCCATCATGATAACAACCGTCTCGATGGATTCCTTATGGACTTCAGGCCGAATTTTGCCCGTCTTCACCCCGGCTTCCGCGTCGCTGAGCAAATTCACCAGCTCCATCGCCATGGCAACGTCGGTGTTGAAGTGCCAGCGTTCTTCCATGTCCTCCGTGATGTGTTTCAGCGTCTGATGAGCCTTTCTGAGCAGCGCGCGCTCCTCGGGCGTCAGGTCGGAGGCGTTCCAACGGCGGCCGGCGTCAGGCGGCCCGGCCTGAACTTCCCGCAGCTTATCCGCGTGGCGCGCCACAAGGCGATAGAACCGGCTCAGAAAGCGCGCAGGGCCTTCGATCCCCGCGTCGCTCCATTCCAGGTCCTGTTCGGCAGGCGCGGCAAAGAGCATGTAGAGCCGCACCGTGTCGGCCCCATAGCGCGCGCACATTTGGGCCGGATCAACGACGTTTCCCTTAGACTTCGACATCTTTGCGCCGTCTTTAATCACCATGCCCTGGGGAAAAAGCCGCGCCACCGGCTCGGGAAAATCTACCAAGCCGATGTCCTGCATGACCTTGGTGAAAAATCGCATATAAATCAGGTGCAGGATCGCGTGCTCAATGCCGCCGATGTATTGGTCCACAGGAAACCAATACTTCACCGCCTCGGGGTTCACCGGCGCGGTCGATAGGTGTGGGTCCGTGTAGCGGTAGAAGTACCAGGACGAATCAATAAACGTGTCCATCGTATCCGTTTCGCGCCGCGCGGGCCCTTGGCATTTCGGGCAGCGAACAGAGACGAAACTGGCAACGTCTGCCAGCGGGGATGCTCCGCGCCCGGTGAAGTGGACGTTGGGCGGCAGAAGCACAGGTAACTCATCGTCCGGTACCGGAACCACGCCGCAGGTATCACAATACACAATGGGAATCGGAGTGCCCCAATAGCGCTGCCGTGAAATGCCCCAATCCCGAATGCGGTACTGCACGGTTCCCTGCCCGAAGCCCTTGGCCTCGGCCTCCCGCGTCATGTGGTCTTTAGCTTCCACGGACGTTAAGCCGGAGTAGGGACCGGAGTTCATCAAACGGCCATATTCTATGAAAGCTCCCAGGGAGAGGTCCACCGCGCGCCCATCCATCGGAGCAATGACCTGCGGAATGGGCAAATGATACGCAGTACAGAATTCAAAGTCCCGCTGATCGTGCGCGGGCACGGCCATCACCGCCCCCGTGCCGTACTCCATCAGAACAAAATTAGCCAGCCAGACAGGGACAGCGTCACCGCTATAGGGGTTGCGCGCCATAAACCCGGTGGGCGCGCCCAGTTTTTCCGGGTTCGCTTCGGCGCGCGCCCGGACCGCAGAAGACTTAATCCGCTCCGCCGCCTCGCGCAGCTCCAACGGCCGATTGGAGTGAGCAATCAGCTTTTCGACGAGTGGATGATCTGGCGCCAGCAGAACCGCGGTGCAACCGAAGATCGTGTCTACACGCGTGGTAAACACACGCGCCGGCTCGCCCAGCGCTTGGATCTCAAAATCCACCAGCGTGCCCCGGGATCTCCCAATCCAGTTGCGTTGCATCGCCAGCACACGCTCGGGCCATCGAACCAAATCCTTCATGTCCTCAAGCAGGCGCTCCGCATACGCCGTGATCTTCAAAAACCACTGCTCAAGCTCGCGCTCGACCACCCGCGTGTCCTCGTGCCGCCAACAGCAGCCATCCACCACCTGCTCGTTGGCCAGTACCGTCTCGCATTGCGGGCACCAGTTCACGCGGCTCTTTTTTCGATAGGCCAGCCCGCGCTCAAGCATCCGCAAGAAAAACCATTGGTTCCAACGATAATACTCGGGCACGCAGGTGGCGATCTCGCGCCGCCAGTCGTAGCTGAAGCCCAAGCGTTTCAACTGCCCGCGCATCCTGTCGATAAAGCTGAAGGTGAATTCCGAAGGGTGGCGTTGATGCTTGATGGCGGCGTTTTCCGCCGGCAAACCAAACGCATCCCAGCCGATCGGATGAAGCACGTTGAAACCCTGCATCCACTTGTAGCGGGCAAGCGCGTCGCCCAGCGTGTAATTCCGCACGTGCCCCATGTGAATGTCACCGGAAGGATAAGGAAGCATTTCGAGTACGTAATATTTTTCGCGGCGGGAGATCGCGCTGCGGTCAAACTCCGCATCGAAAAGATGCCCTTCTTCCCAACGTTTTTGCCATTTGGCTTCGATCTTCTGCGGGTCGTATTGTGGGTCCATAAAGGGAAGTCAAAAGTCAGAAGTCAAAGGTTAAAAGTCAAAAACTTTCTACGCAGGGCTGCGCAAAATTCGGTCCGTGGCACTCGTCCAGCAACGTGTCATGCCGAGCGTAGCGAAGAATCCCGGCAGGCTCAGGGTAAACTCCGCGAAGAATCTACCCGAACAACTCGGCCAAGGGAGCGGAAGGGCACGGTTTTAACCGTGCCGTAACGTGGGCGTCCCTTCCCGTCTCTCCTGCTGCGGCGCACCACTTGGGATGAAAATGGCGCAGGGGAAGCAGCGCTTCCCGTCAGCAGCGCCCCTACGCCCTATTTTCATGAA
>JBOGJT010000185.1:0-29030 GCA_050745065.1 Terriglobia bacterium | reverse complement strand
CTCGAAGCCATTTGTTGCTGTACGGCGCCCTTCGGGGTGCTCACATAACCCTTCACCCAGTTGGGGCCAACCTGGTAGACAACCATTTCGTAGAAGTTGTGGGTGTACTTGGGAGCAAAGAAAATCGGCTGATCGATGGCCAAGTTCTTCCGCGTGATCTTCATGTCGTTATAGAACATGTCCACGTTGAAGGTGTGATGGCGGACGCTTGCGTGCTTCAGATCAAGCGCGACCCCGGCCACGTTCTTCCGCTGGTTCTTGTTCAGGGTGAATTCGTAATAGTCGCGGGTGCCAAGCTTCTGCAATGCCGCGATGTCCTGTTTATTGGTAGCGATCAGCGTGCCCAGGCTGCTGCGCGCCATGCCCAGATCAGAAGCCAGCGTGTTAACCGTCTTTTTCGTCTGGCTGAGATCGGTCTTGGTCGAAGACACATCGTTGGTCAGGGATCCAACTTGCGACTGATCGGCCTTTTGCGCGATGGCGGCCTGCAACTGAGAGGCGTTTTGGGCTTGCTCCTTCTGCAGTTTCCGCACCAGGTAACCCGCGTAATGCGAGTTGCTCAGCGCTTTTTTCTCGTTGGTGCTCATGGCGGTTGCGGTACTGTCGAGCTCGGTGCGCAACTCATCCAGGGACTGCGCGTTCGCGTTCTGCAGATCCTGGAGCTTGGCCGAGACCTCCGCGCTCAACTGTGTGTTCATCTGCGCTTGCTGCGTTTGTAGCTGCGAGTGCAATGAAGAGACGCGGTTCATGGAGTAAAGCTCCCCGATGACGAGGAGTCCAAGAATTACGAAAACGATAATAAAAACGCCTGTATGCGACGGCCTCTCCCTCTGGTCGATGATGACGGGTTCCCTATCCGGGTTGATATTGTTCGTTTCCATTAAATTCCTCCACGCTTGGCTCAGGGCTCGCAATTCCTCCTCCGAAGCCAGCAACCTGGAGTGGATCAAAGCACGACAGGGGCCAATCGGGTGCACCATTAATTGCTTGATATGATGGGAGATATATTCAGGACAAGCACGGTCGGCCGGGATCCCAACCGCAATTCTTACGTCTGAATGTGTAAAAAGCTCCAACCGACTCCGTTTTGGGCAACCGCCTCAAAGTGCCCGGCGGAGAAAAATTTATGAGGGCTGAAAACGAGTGGGCTTGAATATTAGCCGCAGGTGCCCCGATGATCGGGAGCACTGGTTCGCCTCCGCTCGCTGGCGACGGGTGCAGGGCGCAGCACCCGAATACCGGGTTCACAACGCGCCGCGGGAATGGCTTCTGCGGCTAGGCCGCCGCTACGGCCGATCGTTTTTATCGCGGCCCCGGCGCTCCCGGACCCAACCCTCTTTGTTCACTTGGCGGGCGCGGCCAACGGCGAGAGATTCTGGTGGAACGTCTTCGGTGAGCGTGGAGCCGGCGGCAACGTAGGACCCGTGCCCCACGCGGAGCGGCGCCACAAGCATGGATCCGCTGCCGATAAATACGTCGTCCTCCACCAAGGTTCGGTTCTTGCGCTCGCCGTCGTAATTGCACGTTACGGTACCGGCACCGACATTTACGCGCTCGCCCAGCGTGGAGTCCCCGAGGTAGCTGAGGTGCAGCGCCTTCGAGCCGCGCCCGACACTTGACTTCTTGATCTCGACGAAATTCCCAATGCGCGCCTCGGGGCCAATCGAGGCTCCATCGCGCAAGTGAGCGAACGGGCCGATGACGGCGCCCGACGCTACTTCGCAGGCGTTCACCACCGAGAACGGGCGGACCGTCACCTCGTCGCCGAGCGTGGAATCTGTGATCAGCGCATACGGCTGAACCACGCAGTCCCGCCCCAAGCGAGTGCGCCCCAGCAGCTGCGCTCCCGCCTCGATCCGTGTATCGCGCCCCGCCACGACCCCATCGTCGATCACGGTACACCCAGAATCCACAATGGTGACCCCATCCCGCATCAACTGCCCGGCTTTCCGCAGACGGATCATTTTTTCCACCTGCGCGAGCTCGGCGCGGTCGTTTACCCCCAGCACCTCCCGCGAGTTGGCGACTGGGTAAGCCATTACCTTCAGCCGGCGGCGGTTGAAGATGCGCACCATGTCTGTCAGCAAAAACTCCTTCTGCGAGTTGGTGTCCGTCAGCTCGTCCAGGTGCTCCAGGAGTTTCTGCCGGGAAAAGCAGAGGATGCCCGAGCTGATCTCTCGGATTCGCTTTTCCGAGGCTGTTACGTCCCTTTCTTCCACAATCGCCCGTACGCGCCCGCCCGCTCCGTGCAGGATGCGCCCGTATCCATGCGGCGTTTCGAGACGTGTGGTAAGCACGGTGGCGGAGGAGCCGGACTGATCATGGAACGCCGCCAGGTCGCGTAGAGTCTGCGGGCTAAGCAGTGGCGCGTCGCCTACCAACGCAATCAGATTGGGGCTGGGGCACTCCTCAAGTTGCGGCCGCGCTGCCATCACTGCGTCGCCCGTCCCTCGCTGTTCGCGTTGGTTGACGAACTCCAGACCGGAGCGGGCAAATTCCTTCTTGACGCTCGCCGCCTCGTGTCCGACCACCATGTAAGAGCGCTCCGGACCGGCGCCCGCAGCCGCATCAAGCACGTAGTCACCGAGGCGACGCCCCGCCAGGCGGTGAAGCACCTTGGTGTGCGCGGACTTGAAGCGCGTTGCCTTGCCGGCCGCGAGAATGAGGACTGAAAATCGGACGGCGGGATTCGATGCGATTGTCATGTCTCCCCCTCCTTCGGGGTGGTCGATGCGGCGCGCTCAGCCCTTCTTGGCTGGTGGGGGAGGCGGCAATGACTCAAGCCTCTTTTTGATCTTCTTAAACTCAGGTGTGTCCCTGATTACATGTTGACGCGGCGGGCCTAACTCTAGGATTTCCGCGTCTACGTTCTTGATCCGGTTGCCAGGGTTCGGATGGTCGGAAAAGAACTGGAGGGTCTGCTGCGGGTATTTTTGCTGGAGAATCTGGAAAAACCTCGCCATCGCGTGAGGATCGTAGCCTGCGTCGTAAAGGATGTAAGTGCCCACTTCGTCCGCTTGCGCCTCGATGTCGCGCGAGTTCTTCAGAAAGATCGAATTGACGCCAAACCCGATACCCGCGCGCGTGAGACTGCCCACGATCGAGCCGCTTGATCCCAGAATGGCGCCGAGGATGGAAATCGGCGCATCGACCAGGCCCTTTTCCGAGGCCTGATGCGTGCCGTGGCGCATCACCACGTGGCCAATCTCGTGCGCCATTACGCCGGCCAGCTCCGCTTCGTCCTGCGCGGCGACAATGGTGCCACGATTTACGAAAATGAAGCCGCCCGGAAGCGCGAATGCATTGATATCCTTGGTATTCACGACGTGGAATTGCCAGACATAGACCGGCAGGTTATGAGGAGCAAATGACGCCAGCCTTTTCCCCAAGCGATTAATGTACGCCAGCACCTCCGGGTCCCGGAGCATGGGCATCTGCTTTTCAATCTGTTCCGCGTTCTTCTGGCCGAGCGCCACATCCTGCGCCGGCGAATAGAGGTTAAACCCGGTCTTGAAGTTCAGACGGCTGATGGCATAGCTTGCGATCGGCGGCGCCGCTACGAACGCCAGCATCACCGCGGTGATGGCGCGCGCAGCCTTCCGGACGCTTAAAGAAAAAAAATCCCGTTTCAACGCGGACGTCCTCCGAAAGGATGCGCGCAGCGGCGCCGTGAGAATCTTGATCCGCGGGAATTGCCAGTATACGCAACGACGCTGAAGGCCGCAACCCGAACCGTCGCTCGGCAAGGCTCTTGCGTTGCCCTGTACAGAATGGCGCCAGCTTCGCTGTCAGCGCCGCTGCTGCGCGTTGATTCGCGTTTTCGTACTATAATGGGTGCATCTCGAAGAGCGGGATAACGGTAATGGCGATACCCATCAAGAAGAAGTTGGAGGAGGAAATCCAGGCCCTCGATCACGAGTTGAACCACGAGCTGCCGAAGGAGTTGAAGCGGGCGCGGGCGCTCGGCGACCTCAGCGAGAATGCCGAATACAGCATGGCAAAGGAGCGCCAACAATTCGTCGCGGCCCGCCTCGGCCAGCTCCGGCAGCGTTTGGCAGACCTCTCGCTCATCAACCTTAGCAACATTCCGAAGGACCGGATCGCTTTCGGCACGCGCGTGATCCTCTACGACGTTGACCGCGATGCCGAAGTCCATTACCGGCTCGTGACCACGGAAGAGGCGGACGTCAGCAAGGGCCTGATCTCAACCACGTCACCCATCGGGCGGGGCTTGATGGGCAAAAAGCTGGGTGACACGGTGACCGTCAAGACGCCGAATGGCGCGAGGGAATTTGAAGTCCGCTCCATGGTCACAATTCACGACGAGGCGTAGCAGGTTGGCGAAAAGCAGGACTCGATTGCCCGGGCTCGGGTCTCAAGGTTTACAACCCGGGAATAGACTTCTGAAGCGCAGCATCCCCCTCACCATCGCCGCCGGTTGCGTGTTCCTTTTGGCGGGCTTCCCTCAGGCGAAACCGCTTTCGGCCCCGTTGAATCCCGCGCAAAACCAAGCGGGATCACTCTCCAGCAAGGTGAACGTTCCAGCCGCCCCCGAATACGACTGGGCGCCCAAGCTCCTTTACGGAATCATCAGCTCGCCCGCGCCGGAGGCGCTCAACTCGCTCTACGACGCCGCTTTTGCGGCGGGTCCCGCCATGGTTCCGGAGCTCCAGGCGGCGCTTAAGGATGACCGCACCGCCGAGTTTGCCGCCCAAACGCTGGCGTTTATTGGCGGAGATGCCGCTTGGACGACGCTCTCCTCGCTGATGCGCGACCGGCGCAACTTGGACCTCAGTCGTTTTTTTTACGGCGCGCTGGGCGAGCTTGATACGCCGCAGGCCAACGCCGTGCTCGTCAACGCGGTCCGCAGCGCAAATAACCAGCCGGACCGCACGGTGACCGAAGCCGCCATCATCGCGCTGACGGTGGACAACCGGGCGCAGCTCGTGCCCGAACTCAAGCAGGCGCAGACCGCGGTTACCGACCCCGTCATTCAAGATGACCTTGAGAATGCGATCTCCATCATCGAGGTCCGGGCAAAATATCTGGCCACACCCGCCGGCAAGAGCGCGGGAGGCTCGCTGCAGCAGGCTCTGAACCTGTATTTCGAACCCGCACTCGCCGCCTCGGCCGCGCCGCTCGGAGCGAGCGCCCAGCGTGGAGCATCACAAAGCGGAAGCGCTTCCCCACCCCCCGCCCGAGTGGAAATCCAGCACGTCGTATTCAGCTCCGGTCAAAACCGCGCCTTGGCCCGCGTCCTTTTCGATGACCACGGCGTCAAGGCCCACTACCACATCGTTCTGCAAAAGCGGTACGGCGATTGGGCGGTGGCTAGCGTCTGGCTTAGCCTCGGCAATCAAGAGACCTCACCTGAAACAAATCCCGCGGCGCCGCATGGTCAGGCGCGCGCGCCCAAGGGCGCTAACCCCTGAAAAACTCCGGGAGCGTGCCATTTTGAGGAGGCGAAGGCAACGAAGAATCCCGCACCGTGTAATTGTTCCACTCCAACAATAACCCCGTGAGTACTTTTATCGGCATTCCGGACGTGATAGGTTATCAGTCGCTTAATCTGCGCGCCGCTTTATGGCATCGGCACAATGCCGCCGCCACATTCTGGCAACTGAAGCGGGGCTGTACTTTGGGCGCTCAATCACACACCAAAAATTAAAATTCACGGAGGGATTTCACATGAGAATTAAATTAGCAGTGTTGGCAGCGGCTGTCGTGCTGTTTGCGGCCGCGCCCATTTTTGCAGGAACCATCACATACAACTTCTCGGGGTCGGACGTTACCATTCCCTCTCCCTCGTCATTCACAAGCGGTGGGATTACGATCACTGCCTATGGCGAAGTGCACGGTACAAACAACAAGCTGTACCAGAAGGACGACGGCGCCAGCGAAAGTGGCCTCGGTCTTGATGGCACGAGCAACGACGAGATCAACCCAGGCCAGGAGATCGTGCTCGACCTCACGAACCTGATCAGCGCCGGCTATACCAACGGCACGCTCACACTCGGAAGTCTGCAGGCCGGCGAAGGCGGCCAGATTTGCGATTCGGATAGTCTGGCCCACGCAAAGGCGGGGACACACCTTACAGGATGCACGGGGCAAATCCTGGAATCAGGTAGCTCCGCAGTTGGCTCTTCAGGGCTGATTGGCTTGGGATCAGGTTACCTGGTTTTCAAAACGGACAACAGCAACAGCGCGCCGAACGGGAACTACCTGATAAGCGAACTTCAGGCTAGCACTCCAACCACAACCCCGGAGCCGGCATCGCTTTTCCTTTTTGGGACGGCGCTGATTGGCCTTGGGCTTATCTCAAAACGGTTCCACGGCGCGAAGGCATAGCGCTCGGGTCGCTTCATAAGTAAAGATTTGCCAAGGGTGGCGCAGACGCGGCCCAAATCGCGTCGTGTGCGTCACCCTTGGCCGAGCGAAGGGGCGCTGCTTGCCGCGCCCAAATCCGGCGGACGCTGCAAGCGGCGCCCCTTCGCTCAAGTGGTGTTGCGGGAAAAAATCACGAGGCTTCGAAGCAGTTGCGGCTTTGTTTGCAGTAGTCGAAGTGCGCGGGCTGGCTGTCGGGCCCGAGGCAATTCTGGGTGTGCGAGCACCAATAGATGCCGCTGCCCGAGTCTTTCATATTGAACGGCTCGCCCGTGCCCATATCAATAAACATTTCCTTGCAGCGAAGGTGCATGCACGGCGCCTCGTTGACCACGTTCTCACCTGTATTGTCCCTTTGAATTGTCCCGTTCAACACCACACGCCTCCTTACACCACAAGGTCACAAAACCCCGTCTTTTACCAGGCTTTCAGGACCATGTCATCCTGAGTGAAGCGAAGGATCCGCTTGTCCGGTGGGCCCGCAAGCACAAGCAGATTCTTCGCTTCGCTCAGAATGACAGACCGCGGGCATGACGGCCCTCCTGCTCGCCCTCAAACCTCGTGCGCAGCGGCCCGCAGAATGGCGCGTTTCACGGCCACGCGGGTAAGCTGCACCTTGTAGCCATTCATGCTGAGCGGGGTGGCCTGAGCGACAGCCGCTTTCCCTGCGGCGTCCGCCGTTTCCTCGTTCACCGGTTTCCCTTCAATCGCGCCGGCAGCTTCCCGCGAAATCCACGGAACCGGCGCGACGTGCCCAAGCACCACCTGAGCGTGGCGCACTGTCGATCCCTCCATGCGCAGCGCCACCGCGGCCGTGGTGAGCGGCCAATCCATCTCCTCTTTCTGACGTATTTCGTAAGCAGCGCTCTTGAACGAAGTTGCCGGAATGAATATCTCCGTGAGGATTTCATTCGGCCGCAGGGTGTGCTCGCGCTCGCCCTCCCGGGTTGGCGTGGTATAAAGCTTTTCCACGGGAAACTGCCGGGTCCCCTTTGGGCCGTGGACTTCCACAGACGCGTTGAGAGCGATCAGCGCGGGCGCGAGAGTCGACGGACTCACAAAGCAAGCGGGGCCGGAATTCCCCAGAATCGCGTGGTAGCGGTTGTCGCCGTGACGTGGCATCGATTTTCCATCCTGCTCGGCGAGCAGGCCGTAACCCAGGCGGAAGTACCAGCAGCGCGGCCGCTGGAGAAGGCAGCCACCCACCGTGGCCATGTTGTGAAGCTGTTCGCTGTGAATTTCGTCTACAGCCTGGAAGACCGCTGGATAGTGCCGCTTCACGTGGTCGTCCGCCACGAGCACGCGCAGCGGGGTCATGGCGCCAATGCGCAGCATATTCGCCCTGCCCAGGCTCACGCCGCTGAGGTCCTCAACCCGCTTCAGGCTGACGACCAGCCGGGGCGTGCTCACGAAATCCTTCATGCGGCCAATCAGGTCCGTGCCTCCGGCCATAACTTCCGTCTGGCCCCACTCGGCGGCAAGCAGTTTCACCGCCTCTTTCCGGTTTTCCGGACTTGCATAGGCAAAGCGTTCCATCAGGCCATTCCTCCTTTGGCGAGCGCCGCAAGGACGCGGTCGGGCGTCAAGGGGAGCACCGGCACTCTCACACCGATGGCGTTCGCCACAGCGTTCGAGATCGCGGCGCCCGGTGAAATCACCGGAGGCTCGCCCAAGCCGATTACGCCGCGCTCGTCATAACCAGGACCGGTCATCATGTGCACCACCAGCTCGCCGATGTCTCCGATACCGGCCAGCTTATAGAACTCCATGTTGGGGTTCAGCATGCGGCCCGTCACGTTGTCCATGATCTTGTCTTCAAACAGGCCGTAGCTGATGCCCATAATCAGCGCGCCATAGACCTGGCTCTTGGCCGTTTTCATATCAATAATCAAACCGCAATCCTGCGCGGCAACCATGCGGTTGATCTTCACCTTGCCGGTTTCCGTGTCGACCGAAACGTCGGCAATCTGCGCGCCGCCGACGCCGCTCGAGATCAAATCGGGGCACGGGCCGGGATTCTTCCCGTGCGACTGCACCTTCTTCATCCCCAGCTTCTGGCAGGCTTGCTTCCACGTCAGGCTCTTGGACGAATCGCCCTTTGCCTGGATGCGCCCGTTGACGGCTACTAACTGATCCGCAGGAACGCCCAAGCCCGGCGCCACGGCGACGAAGAGTTGATTGACGGCGTCGACGGCGGCGCGACGCGTGGAAGACGAAACGCCGCCCACGGTGGTGCTGCCTCCCGAGGGGCCGTCGTAAGGATATTTGCTGTCGCCAATTTTTACCTTCACCGCCTCGACCGGCAGACCGAGCGTTTCGGCCAGGACAATCGCAATCACGGTGCGCGTTCCCGTGCCGAGATCCTGGCTTCCAAGCTCGGCTGTAACCGATCCGTCAGACTCAATCGTAATCTGGCAATTGCTGGCGTGACCGCGCCCGCCCCACGTGTGGATGCTCGTTCCGAGACCGCGCTTGATGTGTCCCGGCGTTTTATCACCGCGCGGGTGCCAGTATTTGCTCCACTCGGCCAACTCTGCCGCCTTCTGCAGCTCTTCGCGATAGACCTTGCCGCGGTTTTCGGAAGCCAAGTCCGCGTTCTTCATCAGAAATTGCAGCGGGTCCATGTTGAGCTTGGCCGCGAGGTCATCGAGAGCTGCCATGGTGAGCAGCGCGCTCTGCGGATGGTTGGGCGCGCGCCAGGCGCGGGCGGGCCCGACGTTGGCGCTCACAAACGTGTGCCGCTGGATCACGTTCGGAATGTTGGTCAAAACGTAAGGAATCGGCAGCACGCCGCTCGGTGACGGGCCGCCCGTGCCCCAACAATCGGATTCCCATGCCGTCAGCGTGCCGTCCTTCGTGGCCGCCACTTTAATGTGCGCAAAACCGGACGGACGGCACCCGGCCACTTCCAGCTCGTGGCTGCGCTGCAGCAGGTATTTTGCCGGCTTTCCGGCTTGTTTGGCCAACTCCGCCGTCGCGACGCCCCAACGGTCAATACTGAACTTGCTACCGAACCCGCCGCCGATATTTTGGCAGATGGTTTCCACGTTGCTCGCCGGAATGTGCAGCGCGTTGGCAAACTGCGCTGGATAGACCGAGACGCCTTGGGAGGAAGAGTAGCTGCGCAGGTTCTGCGGGCCCGTCCACTGGATCACGTGGCCGTGCGGCTCGAGGCAGCAGTGCGCAATGACAGGGATTCCGTAATCACCCTCGTGCACCACCGCGTCCGGGTCTTGAAAGGCCTTGTCCGGGTCGCCAACTTTCTTCGTCGAAGCCTGCGAGGTGCGGCCAGCCGTCTTGTCCTCTTCCATGCTGGCTTCGTTCACCAGAAACGGAAGCTGCTGGTACTCCACCTTGACGGCGCGCACGGCGTCCTCCGCCTGGTCTTCGGTCACGGCAACGACCTGAACAACCTCGTCGCCCGCCCACTGAATCTCTTTGCCCACGCCCTGGATTACGAGCACGCCCTTGACGCCGGGCATTTTTTCCGCCGCCGAAGTATCGAGCGCCGTGATTTTGGCGTGAGCGTAAGGGCAGGTCAGCATTTTGCCAAACAGCATTCCGGGAAGATTAATATCCAGCGTGTACTTGGCCCGTCCGCTCGATTTTGCCGGACCGTCTATCCGCGAAATGCTTTTGCCGATCAAGTGCCGGTCATCAGCGCCCGGCCAATCGTACTTGCAATGAGGCCGATCAGGCATGGTTCGCTCCTCCGTTCTGCATGACCTTCGCCGCTTCGAGCACCGCAAGCCGGATGCCCTCATAGGTGCCGCACCGGCAGAGGTTGCCGCCCAAGCCCTTCTCGACGTCTGCCATGGTTGGGTCCGGATGGTCCTTGAGAAACGCGATGCACGCCATCACGAAGCCCGGCGTGCAAAAGCCGCATTGCTGCGCGTCATTAGCCACGAAGGCGGCCATCACCGGATGGAGTTTGCCATCCTTCGAGAAGCTCTCGATGGTGGTGACCTCGTGCCCCTCGGCTTCGATCGCCAGCACCGTGCAGCCGTAGACTGGCTTGCCGTCAATCAGCATGGTGCACGCGCCGCACTCGCCGCGGTCGCACACGCGCTTAACGCCTGTTACGTCAAGCCGGTCGCGCAGGGCGTCGAGCAGCGTGACGCGGGGCTCGATCGTCAATGGCCGAGCCTCGCCGTTCACCCGCAGCGTAACCGCCGTTTCGCCGGGCCCGCGCACACCCGCCTCGTCTCGAGAGGCAGCAAGCGCCTGCGATTCGCCCACGAGTATCGCGCCCGAAACCGCCACCCCGGTGCCGCGTAAAAAGTCGCGACGTGAAACGCCGCCGACGTCTTCGTTCCGCGGTTTTTTCTTCTCTTTCATAGACGCTCCTCAAAATGAGTGGCCGGTGGCAAGCGCTCCGCCGGAGTCTAAGATTGTAAAGACCAACGTTTCTAACAAAGTCCGCCAGAGGTGCTAAAATATCATCAATTCCGCTGCCGATAAAGCGGTTTCTTGCCCACACGGGCGATTTCGCGGTGTGGAAAACCGTTAACAGGTTGATGACATACTCCGCGGGCGTTCCATTCTCAGGAACGGACGGCGCCGAAGAATCTGCTGAGCCGTTGATCGAATACAGAAGCAGATTCTTCGCTTCGCTCAGAATGACCGCGCAATGGAGATTTTCAGCAACCGATGAAGAGAAGGCCGGCTGATGCGGTGTCCACGCCGCGTGGCCTTTTTCCCAATCGTTCGAGCGGCAAGCCGGGCCGAGCAGTCCGTCCGCCGCCGCTGAGCAGCGAGTTTTTGACGCGCCGTTCGCGCAGTTGCTATACTGTGGATGCAAGCACCTGAGGAGGGATGATTTGCCTCTGTACGAATATCAGTGCCGGAAATGTGGGTCTCACTTTGAGAAAATCCGGAAGTTTTCCGATCCGCCGCTGACGAAGTGCGAGAAGTGCGGGGGAAAGCTCGAACAGTTGCTTTCATCACCCGCCATCCAATTCAAAGGCAGCGGATTCTATATCAACGACTACGCCAAAAAAACGGCGCCGGAGGCGTCCAAGCCCGCCACACCTGAAAAACCCGCTACTGGTAAGCCGGCTGAGACAGCCAAGACTTCTAAGCCGTCTGAAACGTCTAAGATTCCGGCGACGAAATAAGCGGATCGCTTGCTCCTTCGTAGGGGCGCCGCTGCGACGCTGTCATCCACAGACCACCCTTCACCTTTCCCTCATAGCTTCAGACCTTTCAGGTATTTCCGGAACGGCTGGCCGAGCTCGGTCCGTTTCAATGCCATCTCCACCGTAGCCTGCAAAAAACCCAACTTATCTCCGGCGTCGTAGCGCTTGCCCTCGAAAAGGTAGCCATACACGGCTTCCTTCTTGAGTAAACTGCGCAGCGCGTCGGTGAGCTGAATCTCTGAGCCGGCGCCGCGCCGCGTCGAAGCCAGCTCGCGGAAGACGGCCGGCGTCAGGATGTAGCGGCCGATGATGGCGAGGTTTGACGGGGAGCTGCCCACGGCGGGCTTTTCCACCATGTCTGAAATGCGAAACAGGCGTCCTGTCTTCCCGGAGCCAGACACCGGGCTGCCCTGAATAATTCCGTAGCTCGAGACCGCCTTTTGATCCACCCGCTGCAGGGCAACCACGCTTCCGCCGAAGCGGGAGAAAATGTCCATCATTTGCCGAAGGCACGGCGTCGCGGCGTCGATCACGTCGTCGGATAGAACCACGGCGAAGGGCTCATCTCCCACCAGGTCGCGCGCCATCAGAATGGCGTGGCCGAGTCCCAAGGGGTTTTTCTGCCGCACGTAGGCCACCTTCACCAGGTTTGAAATCCGGCGCACTTCGGCAAGCAGCGCTTCCTTCCCGCGCCCGGCAAGCATGTGCTCGAGCTCAAAGGAAACATCGAAATGATCCTCGATAGCGTCTTTCCCCCTGCCGGTCACGAACACGGCCATCGGAATCCCCGAGGCGGCCACCTCCTCGACGGCGTATTGCACCAGGGGCTTATCCACAATGGGTAGCATTTCCTTGGGCTGTGCTTTGGTGGCGGGCAGAAATCGTGTGCCCAATCCCGCCACCGGCAATACCGCGGTTCGAATCACCATATTCACCTCCGGCGCGTTGGGGGCGGCGATACCCCTCGGCGGTTCCGAATTCTGAAAGGGGTGGGGAGGGCGGCCTCTGGCCGCCGGTACAAGCCGAGCGAAGCCTTCTAAAATCGTATGCTAACATAACCCATTCGGGAGTCACGCGTTTATGCGGGTACTTGGCATTGAATCCAGTTGCGATGAGACGGCCGCTGCCATCGTTGAAGACGGTGAGCGCATCCTGTCAAACGTGGTTGCGTCGCAAATCCTCACGCACGAAAAATACGGCGGCGTGGTACCGGAGCTGGCCAGCCGCGAGCACCTGCTTAAGATCGCGCCCGTGGTTGAGGAGGCTTTACAGCGCGCCGGGCTGACCTTGGCGGAGGTTGACGGCGTGGCTGTCACCGAGGGGCCCGGCTTGATTGGATCGCTGCTGGTGGGCCTGGTCTACGGCAAGGCGCTGGCCCTCGCGCTCTGCAAGCCACTGGTTGGCGTGAACCACCTTGAGGGCCACATCCACTCGGTGTGGCTCGAGAACAAGATGGCGCTCCGCGCCGGTTTGACGCGCGTTGAGGTGAGTTTTCCCAACGTGACGCTGGTGGTTTCAGGCGGCCACACCAGCCTGTTTCGCGTGGAGATGGAACCCGGTCCCGTGTTTTTCTACCGCGCTCTCGGCCAGACCCGCGATGACGCTGCCGGCGAAGCTTTTGACAAAGTGGCCAAGCTGCTCGCGCTGGGTTATCCGGGCGGGCCTCTGATTGACAAGCTGGCGCGCTTCGGCAATCCTCGCGCCGTCAAGCTGGGCCCCATCAAGATGCGGGGCAATCCGCTTGATTTCAGCTTCTCCGGGATCAAGACGGCTATCCTCTATCGTGTGCGGGCGGGAGAGCTCGCGGCGGAGGCCGAGCACCGCAACGAATGGCGCAAAAACATCAAGCGCCCGGGCGTCGATGAACTACGCGAGCATTGCTCCGAACCCACGCTGGACCTGATCGCGAGTTTCCAGGAGACCGTTGTGGCCGATCTTGTGGCACGCACGTTGCGGGCGGCGGAGGCTGAACGCGTGAATTCCATTTTTGTGGCGGGCGGCGTGGCCTGCAATTCGCTTCTCCGCGAGCGCTTCGCGGAATGCGCTCGCGCGGTGGCGCTCGACGTCTTCTTCCCCTCAGTCACACTCTCCACCGACAACGCCGCCATGATCGCCGCCGCCGGATATTTCCATTTGAAAGCGGGCGAGCGCGCCGGCGCCTCGCTCACCGGTCACGCGTCGTTCCCGCTCGGCGTGGACGAACATCGCGCCGCGCTGCGCTGAGGATTCGCGCGCTGCGCAGACATTGGCTCCTTTGGGGTTCCTAGCTATGCGCCTTCGCCGGCGCCGCCACCGGATTCGAGAGCACTCAGCATCTTTGCGACCCGGGCGACGGGGAGACCCACGACGTTATCAACGTTCCCGTCCACGCGGGCGATGAACTTCGACGCCAATCCCTGAATGGCATATGCTCCAGCTTTATCCAGCGGCTCGCCGCTTCTGATATATTCCTGAATCATCGCTTCGGAGAGCGGTTTCATGACGACGGTGGTTGCTTCGTGTAGCAAGGCTTCAACGGTGTCCGGCGCGCGGACGAGGCAGACGCCTGTAACCACGTAATGCGTGCCGCCGGAGAGGAGACGCAACATCCGTGCCGCGTCTGCTGCGTCTCTGGGTTTGCCCAGCACTTCGCCAGCCGCCACCACCACCGTGTCCGCACCTAGCACCGGGCTTCCCGGCGCGGCGGCTTGCGCCACCGTGAGAGCCTTGTCACGCGCGACCCTCTCGACATAGTTCACCGCCGCCTCGCCGCGCCTGAGCGACTCATCCACCGTAACCGGCCGAACTTCAAACGGAATTCCAGCCTTCCCCAACAATTCCCGCCGCCGGGGAGACCGTGACGCAAGAATTAGAGTCATGTCATAAGATATTTTACTCAGATCGTTTTTCCGGCGCCACTGGGACCCGCAGCATTGAAGTCAGGAGCGCGAAAAGCGAAGAACGCATCGCCATAAGCCGATCCGCGAATAGCCGCGGGCAAAACGTATTGTAGGCGTAGAGCTTGGCCTTCTTGTCGATGCCATAAGGGAGAAATTGGAATTTCGCGGGCAACCATGTGAGCGTCTCGCAGCAGCCATCCGTAACAAAGAGGCTCGGCCGCGAGCACTTTGGTCCCGCCGCTTGGCGTATCAAACGGCGATGCCGCCAGAGTTTGACGAGGTATTCCGAGCAGTGCGGAGAACGCTGCGTCAGGCCAATGTTCCATCGGCACGCTAAGGATTTCTTGGTTGCTTTTTGCCACTGTTCGCTCGATCAAATTGCGGTCGCTCGAGCGTGCAATAGCGTGCTCGGCAGGCACGGGAATTGTGGCAAGCTCGGCAACGGGGAATCTATAAGTTGCAGAGGGGCAAGAGCGCACCAGGGTTCGAATCCCACCCTCTTCGCCAATTTTTGTTTTTTTGATTTGGTCCAGTGAATTCCGGCGACGGGGCAGTACCGCGATAACCCAACCTCTACACTTCCAAAACCACGGGAAGAACCATAGGGCGCTTGCCGAGTTCCTGATCGAAGAACTTGCGCAGGGCGGACCGGATTTTATCTTTCACCACGCCCCAGTCGCCCATCTCTTCCAGGTTGGATTTTTCCAGCGTTTCGCGGATCATCTGGCGCGCCTTTTCCACGAGGTCTTCGGCTTCGTCGAGCGGGATGAAGCCGCGCGAGACGATCTCCGGCGGCCGTTCCAGCTTTCCCGAGTATTTATTGATCGCGAGGATGGGGATCACGATGCCGTCGGCGGATATACGGCGGCGTTCGCTGAGGATCACATCCCCCACTTCGTCGAGGGTTCCCACGTCGATGCAGACGCGCCCCACGGTGACGCGCCCGCTGCGCCGCGCGCCCTGCTCGTCAAATTCCAGCACGTCGCCGTTTTCGAGTAGAAAAACTTCCCCGGATACCGCAGCCAACTCCTTCGCCAGCGCCACGTGCCGGGCAAGCTGCCGGTACTCGCCGTGGATGGGGATGAAATACTTGGGCCGCACCAGGTTCAGCATCAGCCGCTGCTCTTCCTGGCTGCCGTGGCCGGAGACGTGCACGGGCGGATGGCTGCCGTCGTCATAATGAACGCGCGCGCCGCGCCGGTAGAGATGATCCATCATGCGGAAGATGGATTTTTCATTGCCGGGAATGATACGGGCGGAAAGCACCACTTCATCGCCGGCTTCTACGCTGACCCAGCGGTGGCGGTCAACGGCAATCCGTGCCATGGCGGACATCGGCTCGCCCTGGCTTCCCGAAACCACCATCGCCACTTTACTGGGAGGCAGCTTTTTCACGTCCTGCGGTTGGACGAGTAGACCGGGCTCAATATTCAACCGTCCCATCTGCTGAGCGATTTCAGAGTTCTTGTGCATGCTCCGCCCGATATAGCAGAGCCGGCGGCCGTGCTCTCGCGCCAGGTCCGCCACGATCTGCTGGCGGTGCATCGAAGTGGCAAAGCAGGAAATCAGCACGCGACCCTTGGCTTCCGCCATCACTTCAGACAGGCGCTCGCGCACGGCCCGCTCCGAGGGCGTCATGCCGGGGCGCTCAACATTGGTCGAGTCCGAAAACAGCGCCAAGACACCCTTGCGGCCGTAATCTGCGAGCGTATGCAAGTCGCTCACGCGCTGGTCGGTAGGCGTAGGGTCAAGCTTGAAATCGCCGGTGTGAATAATCGTGCCCACAGGAGTCGTAATCGCCAGCGCACCGGCGTCAATTATGCTATGCGTAAGGTGAATGAATTCTATGTGGAAAGGCCCTACCTCGAACGGAGCGCCCGGGTGCATCTCCCGCAGGTCAACCGAATCCGCCATGCCGTGCTCGCTGAGGCGCGACCGGGCCAGCGCCAGCGTGAACGGCGTGCCATATACGGGTGCGTCGACCTCATCCAGCACATACGGCAGCGCGCCGATGTGGTCCTCGTGGCCGTGAGTGAGCAGGATCGCGCGCAGGCGGCTCTCATTTTGGCGCAAATAAGTGATGTCGGGGATCACCACATCGACGCCCAACAGTTCCGCGTCGGGAAAGACCACCCCGCAGTCCACCACCACCATGTGGTCGCCGTACTCGATGGCCATCATGTTCATGCCGAATTCGCCCAGGCCACCGAGCGGGATGATTTTTAGCTTGTTGGTTAATGAAGGAATTGAATAGTCTCCAGTGAAATCAGTGTCGCTTCATCGTAACACAATTTAGCCGCGACCACGGTTGTGGCAGTTGCGCCCCGAAAGCGGCGCGGGTTATCCTCAAACACGGCAAACCCGGCAGAGGAGACCCGGCTTATGATTGTGCGGCCTGCCCGCATCGCCCACTTTCTGCGCACCATGCGCCGCGCCACGCACCTCCCGCCGATGATGGTGATCTACATTTCGATTGCGGCGGCCCTTATCGCCGCCGCGCTGATCGGCTATGGCCTCAAGCGCCTGCTCGGGCGCTGGCGTAAGAAGGCTCGCACCGCTTGGGCGGATTTGACGCTCGCGGTGCTCGAACAACTGCCCGTCCCGCTCTTGGTCCTCGGAACGCTTTACATCATCCTCGAATTCTTCGCACTTCCCAGAAAGTTCGAAAGAGGCGGTTCCGAGGTGATTTTCTCTCTGGCCGTCCTGGTAATTTTCTATTTCCTCAGCCGGGCTGTGGTGGCGTTCCTTTCGCACCTCGCCCAGCGCAACCCGGCGCTCGAGCGCGTGACGCAGCCTTCCGTGTTCGTGGTGCGCCTGCTCTTCTTCCTCATTGCGCTCATCATCATTCTGGAGAACCTGGGCGTGAACCTCGTGGCGATTTGGACCACGCTCGGCGTGGGTAGCGTCGCGATCGCCTTCGGGCTGCAGGAAACTTTAAGCAACGTTTTCGCCGGGCTGTATATTATGGCCGATCAGCCCGTGAGCCCCGGAGATTACGTGAAGCTCGATTCGGGCCCCGAGGGTTACATGGTGCGCACGGGATGGCGGGCGACTGCTCTCCGCACGCTGGGCAACAACCTCGTCTACATCCCGAACGCCAGCCTCGCCAAGGCCATCATCACCAATTATTCGAAGCCCGAAGACCGCATGTCGCTCACCATCCAGGTTGGAGTCGCTTACGGCGCCGATCCGGCGAAAGTCGAAACGGCATTGCTTGAAACCGCCCGGAACGCGGCCGCCGCCGGCCTCGAAGGCCTCCTCGCGTATCCCGAGCCGACTGTGCGATTGATTCCGGGTTTCGGCCCGTCAACGCTTGATTTCTCCTTGGGCGTTCAGGTACGCCGGTTCGTGGACCAGTACTTCGTGCAAAGCGAGCTGCGCAAGAGGATTCTCGATCGCTTCGCCAAGGACAGCATTTCTATGCCGTTTCCCACACAGACGATCAGGCTGGATTCGGGGCTGGAGCGAGATGCCGAGGTCCTCGAAGGGCAGGATCACGAGCGGTAGCGCTCGTAATCAGCCGTCCGGTATGAACCTTGTCAATATTTGGACTTGTTTGACTCGCAAAAATATGCGGAGACGGGATCTCCCGCGGGCACACGATCTATCCACTCGGAACATACGGACACAGCACCTCAGTACGACCTTCTTTAAACTTCGGCGGCACGGGTTTGGGCAGGCGCGATCACCTCGAATTTCCTCCCCGTTCACGGTGAAAATGACTATTCCATTCATCTCATCGAAGTTTCTGAAGGCGAATTCGAACCGCTTGGTGAGGTTATCCATCGCGATGGACTCCGGGTTGAGGGCGGCCGAAGGGCGGTAGAATTGAACGTGGCACGGCGAATTTAACTTTGAAGGGTAAAACCCTGTTGGAACACATTGCCGGTCATAACGTCGCGAGCCTTTACCAGCCAATGCCCTGGCGGATCATTATGGGCGAGGGGAATCGTCTCTGTGTGAGGAATGCTCTTAGCGAGCACGTTTCGCGCGTAGAGTTCGTAAGGGCGCCCGTCAGGCGTGACCAATTCCAGCCGGAAAATTCTGAACGCGCCCTCCGGAACTGTGGCGTTCCCTTTTAAGGTAACCCGAAGTGGCGTGCCAGCCTGAACCTGCGCGGGCGCCTCGATGACGAACTTAGGAGCGGGTTGGGGCGCGCGCGTAAAGACCAGGGGCGACCAGGCGTCCAGGACCGCCTCGCACTTATTGGTTTGGCCAAGGTCCTTTCCGCCGCGAATATCATAAGTCTGCATAGCACCTCGCCAGGCGACGGTCACCGGCGCTGCTTGTTCCAGGTAAGAGTTGTCGATCACTCCCGCCCATCCGGGCGCCGTGAGAGTGGGGAAATCGCCCCATCCGCCATCGCTGAACTGCGGGTTGCGGAAGATGGCGACGTGCTCGCAGGCGCCGTTGGCGAAACGGACAATCTCTGTTCCGGGCAGCCGTTTACCACCGGAATCGAGCACCCGGACTTGAGGCTCAATCTGGGCCAGG
The DNA here is from genome assembly GCA_050745065.1 of Terriglobia bacterium. Classification (GTDB taxonomy): domain Bacteria; phylum Acidobacteriota; class Terriglobia; order UBA7540; family UBA7540; genus RH2-MAG17b. The sequence goes on along the minus strand of JBOGJT010000185.1, from coordinate 10,135 downwards.
CCAACGACCTGTTCGATAATTTCCGGGAGGCTTGGGGACGAACCGGACTGCAAGCGTTCGTAAGGGTATCGTGAAATTTCCACGTTTAAGAAGGCGGCCTTGCCCCGGCCAAAATCGTTCACAATCACGAGCGGCACATTGCCGCTCTCGGCCAAGGCCTTGCCCGTGGAAATGCCCACTCGCTCGTCACCCGCAAGGAGGCTGAGCGTTTTCCCCCGCAGGTGGATCGACTGCTCGTCAGCCACGCCGGTTGCGCCGTTCGCTTTGGATTGGCCCTTCACGCGAGTGATCCCAAAAACGTCGTCCAATTGGCCCCGGCCGAGATCTTTGCCGTGCTCGTTCATGGACGCGGCGCGATAATCCGCAATGAGTAATCCGCCGTTGCGGACAAACTCCCGGATTTGTTCCGCCTCACGGGAGCTGACGGCCAGCGACTGCGGCATGATGAAGACGCGGTATTCGCCGGAGCCAAGCTTCCCATCCTCAATCTGGCCGCGTCCGGCAAATTCATACTGCAAACCCAGATCTTCGATGACCTTGGTCCACGCGTTTCGCACGCCGGTAAAATGGCTGGAATGGTAGCCCCCGCTGTGCGCCATCCACTCCCGCGCGAATCGGACGTTATCCAGCAGCCAGTGGACTTGCATGGAGGCCTGCGAATAGTGAATCGCAATGCCATCGTGCAAGCGGCGGCAGTTAATAAAGAGCTTCGCGATGCCGTTGTGAAGCTCGTTGAAGGTGCTGGCGAACGTTTGTGCGGACGGCGTCAATTGCCGCGTTTCGGGATCCACGAACCGGTAGTCGGGATAAACTTCGTCCCAAATAAACACGGCGCGATGACCGTGGAATAATCCCCACCAGACCGGCCGGATGGCGCGCTTCTGGAACATCCGGTCTCGCTCGGTTAAGGGCGCCCCCGGACGGTGTTCGAAGCCGTGCGTGGAGATCATAATGACGTCAGGGTTGAGCGAGCGGATAACCTCCACGTTGTTGCCGATGTTGTACGGCTCGATGACGTCAATCGACTTCACCACGTTCTCATAGTTGTACCACCCAAAGGCGAAGGGCGATTGACCTCCCTCCGTTGAGCAGCGGGCGTAGGGATCCTCCGCCTTGCACACGGCGCGGGCGCGCTGGATGGCATCGGCAAACGTGAGGTCCATAAAATTGCGAAAATCACACCACCGGGTAACGTCCCACTTGTCCGTCGAGCTGACCTGGGAAAGTTCTTGGTAGTAGCGCGCCAGAAACGTGGAGACTTCTGCCCAGGACGCGAAGCCCGTCGGCTGATTGGCAGTACCCCAGGAAGTTTGGCTTCCCCAAAGCGAGTTCGCCTTCTCAATCGGCCCCAAGCTCTCTCGAAGGGCCGGTTCAGTCCCGCCGGGAACCGACCGTGTCTCACGCACAACCGCAAGCAGCGGCGCCCACGCTTCTTGATTCTCGTCGCCGCTTGGGACGGGGAATTTGGTTCCCCACGCCGCGTTCAGACGGGCAACCGAACCATACTTGGTCTGCAGATTTGCGACAGCCACGGCGTCGAAAGCGCGATCGGTGGTGGTGTAGTCAATCACCAGGTCACCGTCGAGCCATCCTTTTCCGTTCTCGACGCTATCATCGTCCCAGCGGGTTAACTCGCCGGTGGGCCGTTGACGGTATACCGATGCGAAGGACGGTCCATATAGCTTGTGAAGGTACTCCGCAAACTTTATGGTGCAGTGTGGCGAATGGCAGAAGTCGTTGGGCTTGACCTGGTCTCCCTGACCGAGCTCGTCGGCGATGTTGTAAAAGAGAGGCCGGAAGGCGCGATGCTGGCGCACGTACCGCGTAAGGCGCTCGCGCACGTAATCGCCGGTCTTCGGGTCATTCAGGCACGGCTGGCGGACCCAAAGTTTCATGTTGTTGCGGTCGAATTGAATCTGGCTGAGCAAGCCTCTCCACAAAGGTTGATTTTTATGGTAGATGGCGAAGACCTCCCAGGCCATCTGTTCGACGTTAAAGTTAAAGTTGTTGTCCAATATGTATGCAAAGCTTCCCTCGCGCGGCGCGATTTCCGCGTCCACGCCAGCCTCGCGCAGCTTGTCGTATAACCCTTCAGGATAAGTCGCGTACTCGATGGCGTGAAAATCATCCCAAGCCTTGGGCGGTGGCGAAATCAGGAATTGCGCTCCGGCGGTTTGCTCCACACCATTCACCCAAACCCGAATCCAGTTCTGGTAGGCCAAACCGCTTTCCAGATCGAAAGAGAAATTCCCCGGCGCAATGCCGGAGGCGGAAGGTTGGAGGTTCTGCTCCTGGACCACTCGGCCAAAACTATCAATCCATCGCACCAAAACAGGCCCGGAAGCGGGTAACCGGAAGAGCACCTGCCCATTCAGGATGGCCGTGGAGTCATAAATTTTTTGCTCCAGCTCCACGCGTGAGACGATGCCGCTGCCAGCGCTCATGGGACTGGTTTGAGCGGCGGCGTTTGAATAATCACCGGCGGCCGCGCCGAGGATTGGAGTGGCCAGCGCGATCCGCAGAAATGACCGGCGTGACGTGGAAGCATTGTTGTCCATCTCTATGCACCTCTATCGCTGAACCGTCCACCAAACACAAGGTTCTCGGAGCCTGTGTCTGCCGCGTCCAACGCCCGCCGGCACGGCACGAAGCGACCGCGCGGAATACCTTCCGGCGTTGCTGCAATCCCCGCGCGGATGCTACCGCCCCTTTACGAACTCGACGAAGCCATGGTCGCGCAAAAAGCGGAAATAACCGACAAAGTTGAACTTGGTGGGACCCAATTCCATTTGGGTCAAGTGGATGACCTCCGCCAAGTTCCGATTCCCATCGCACCAGTAGAGCGCCGTAATCGGCACGAGGTCCCACGCCCCTGAGGGATAGCCATCGCGCCGGTCTGGTGCAACCTGGTCGAGAGGAATGGTTCCAAAACGCAATCGCTTCACAACAATGGCCGAAGCCGCTGTTTGCTGCGGTTCTTGAACGGAGACCGGCCGAATAGGGGAGGATATTCCCAGCGTCCGCGCTCGCTCTGCCGCGGCGGCCTGGAGCCGTTCAGATTGCCCGCGGCCGAACTCTTGGAGCTCGTTTAACAGGGGCGTAAGGGATGTTTGAAACCCTTCTCGCTGCTCACGCGGAACAAGCTCAGTTACCGAGAGCACGGCCTGTGACTGCCTGCCCACGGTGTAGTGAAGTTTTTCGAGACCTTCGTTGACGATCAGGCCAAGCTCCGCAGCGCTGTTGGCCGTGTTCATCCGGTCCAAAAATGGCTTCATGACTGAAAGGACCTGACCGTAGCCCCGCTGCTGAGCAACCTGCGCCAGCCAGATGGCTTCGGGTTTTCCAGCGTTTGCCACGTAATACAGATATGCTGCGGTAACAATGGAAAGATCGCGAAGGGATCTGGGATCAACGCGCTTAGGCGTATCCGCGCTGCTGTGATGGGGCGTATTGACGTCATTGCCGCTATAGGCCCAAACCGTCGGAACGCCGATGGTTGGATCTCCCAAGTAGCTATCGGTGCCCGTTTCGAACGCGTGCGAATTCCACGGCCGCCCGATCTTCGAGAAATACTCGTCCGCGACCTTCAGGATGAACGCGTCCGTGTATGAACTCGCCACCTGCGGGTTCATATAAAACGTATAAATCGATCCGGCAAGGTCATACATTCCAGCGGGGGTGTCAAGGCAAATGGCGGCGACCGTGCGACGAATCCGGTCCGGGTGCGCCTTTATGTAGGACATCGAACCGTACATCTCGGGCATGGCGAGGATGCGGATCGTACGCTCCGGCTTGGGCAGCTTGCCCGCCATGATCATACGGTTTAACGTGGCCATCGCTTCCATGAGCGCCGCGACGCCGGAGGCATTGTCTCCCGCGCCCTCCTCGGCCGTGTGGCCGAGCGCCAGCACCTCCTCGGGTCCTGTTCCCGGAATAACGCCCGTCGTGTACGGATAAACGCCGGCATAATAATGCGAATTGACTGTCGCTTTGACTCGCACTGAGCCGTGCTGAGCGATGAGATTTCGTACCAGAGCCGCTTCCCGCGGAGTGATTGAGAAGTAGAGAAGCGGCGTGCTTCCTTTGATGAATGCCCAGCCGTAGTCGCCCCAGGCGTTCATCCACTGGCGCGCGTCCTGCAGGCTCGGGTTTTCGCTCGACGCATTGATGGCGCCTAACGCTCCCGCCTTGACCAGTGCCCATTTGATAGGCGCTGGATTCTCATCCGTCATCGCGAGCTTGCCGTGCAAATCCATCCTGGCGATCCTGGCGGGAGGCCAGTCCTTTACTTCCACCACTTCGGCCGTAATGCCACCGGGGGGGGTTGGGCCGCTCCACTCGCCGAGCGACGTCGGAACCCTCTGATAATCGCAGAGCACTCGCGATGCAGGGGGCAGCGCCGGGTCTACGATTTCCAATCGTGCCTGACTAACATCCCAGGCCAGCGGCATCGTCCAAAAGCCGGCCTGGGTTACGCCGTCTGCCGGAGGCTTACCGATTTCCACGTCCTTGAGTCCAATTTGCTGCATAGCGGCTTTGAGGTATTGCGCCGTTTCCGCAAACTTCTCAAAATTGAACCAACGGTCCGTGGAGTAAACCCGCCAAACGAATTCCATTCCCTGTTGCGGCAATATTCCCGACCGCAGATCCTGCAGCAGCGTGTCCAAGTTAATGCTGGGTTCGGACGCGCTGGCCGGGCTCGCGCGGAAAAAAAAGACGGATAGCAGAACGAAAATCAGCACTCTGCGATACAAGGTCGTGAACCGCACTTGCGCGTTGGCGCCTCTCATTAGGAAGCCCGTAACGTTACTAGAAATCATCTTGACTTTCAAGCTGAATTAACGATAACGGGACGGTTAGGATCCCTGCAACCCCAACAACGTAGCCGTTTACGAGAGATATCATGCGCGCCGCGGGTGGCGCAGACATGCCGTTGCATGGCATGTCTGCGATGCAGCGATGCTGGCGCCCGTGACTCGCTCCGAGAGCAATCTGTGAATGCCGCAGACATCGCAAAAGCGCGATGTCTGCGCGACCCGCGGATATGACCGTTTCCAACACCAAGACCTCGACTCTTATCCATCAGCTTCCGCTCAATGGGCGCACGGTAACGACGCTTTTCAATCTAACGGCTGGGGTGGAAGGCGGATCTAACCCGGAGACAAACGGCTTGAAGGTCGGAGCGACGCAGATTTTGCAGGATGGTATGTCCATTCAAGGCCGGTTCGGCGGCGGCATAAGCCGGATTCAGCCGGGGCTTAACTCCATTTCCGAATTCAGGATCGACACCAACGGGGCAGACGCGCGATACGTCACGCCGGCCGCAGTTATTCTGGATACGAAGAGCGGTACCCATCAGGTCCACGGCGATTTATTCGCCGATTACACGGGCAGCGGAGGTGGTCTCACGGCGCGCCAGCGCCAATCCGGTTCCACCGTACCCAAGCTCGTCAGCAATGAATTCGGCGGCTCGCTGGGGGGCCCGGTTTATATCCCCAAGATTTATAACGGCCATGACAAGACATTCTTTTTTGTTACCTATGAGGGATTACGGCAGGCGACGAGCACGTTTCAAACCGACAGCGTTCCGACGGCGGCCATGTGGAACGGTGATTTCAGCAACGTTTTCGACCCCAGCGGCGCCCAGTGCAATATTTACGACCCCTACACAACGGATGCATCAGGTATCCGGCAGCAGTTTGCGCGGTTCAAGCTTACCGAGAGGCTCGATCGGAGACTTGAAGGAGACTTCTTCAACGCCTTCAATCACCCCAATGACGTAAATCCGAGTGCCGTGTCAGGGCTGATCAACTTGAGCGAGCAAGCCAACCCAGCGCGCGAAATCCAGATATACGCGCACCTCGACTGGTAGTCGTCGCGCCTCCGTCGAAGCGGTTCTTCCGCACTGCCCGCGCAGCCGCGTCCGCGCAAAGTTGGGCGGAAGGCTGGATGACCCGTGAAGACTCGTTTTCAGCTCATTCTGTTGACTGTTTTCTTTTTTTTGCGATCTGGTCCGAGCAGTCGCACGGCACTCATCAATCCACCGAGTCCATTCTTGAAATTGCGTTCCAGACCGCAACCGCCACGGCATTTCAAATTCCCAAATTCCTCATGTAGCGCATCCTCAGGTTCGCCTTTGCGCACTCGGCGCAGGAATGGCAAGTGGAGGACGGCTGGTGGCGAGAGCAAACTGTGAATGATGTTGCGTTTCACGGCTGGCCGCTGACCCATGACGCTCCGTATTGTACGAAGTCGGAGAGCGCACTTTTTTTCGTGTGCTGCGACCGGCTAATCTTGCGCCACCCGCCGCGCCAGCGCCCGGGGGGAGGCGGTAAGCCCACACGATGCAGGGATGAGCATCATCTCCCTGGCGTCCTCGGCCTCTGGAGCGCCGACCAGCGAGCCTAGTTGTTCCTTCAGGAATTCCAGCCGCCTGGTCCTCGAGCTGAAATCCACCGTGATCAGATCACCCAGAGCAATCTGTTTGGTGGCAATTAAATTTGAGAGCGGAAAGACCAGGTGCCGCTCAATGGCGCGCTTCAAATGACGCGCGCCGGATTTGGCATCCGTGCCTTCACGCAGCAGGAACCTGCGGGCCTCCGGAGTGCACTTGAAAACGAACTGCGCGCCCGCGGTGGAGGCCATCACCCGTTCCTGGACCCGTTCCAGCTCAATATCGAGGATGCGGCTCAGGTGGGCCGGCGAAAGCATCCGGAAAACAATGACCCGGTCGATCCGGTTCATGAATTCGGGGGAGAATTTGCGCCGCGCCGCTTGGGTGGCCGAGCGATAGATTTTCTGGTCCATCACGGCGCTGTCATCCCCCGGTCCAGGCGAAAATCCGAGGCCCTGCTCCATCAGCCGGCTCATTTCCTGAGACCCCAGATTCGAAGTCATGAAGATCATCGAACGGGAAAAGTCCACCCGCCGGTTATCGCCCAGCGTCAGCGTGGCCTTATCTAGGATCCCCAGCAGGAGCTGCCAGAGAGCGTCGCTGGCCTTCTCAATTTCGTCAAAGAGAACCAGCGAGAGCTTGAGTTTTTCCGTGTAGTGCTCCTCGAGAGCTTCCTGCGTAATCATGGGAGTGGTCTCGCGGTGGCCCAGATAGCCTGGAGGCGAGCCAATCAGCTTGGCGATTTCGTGGCTATGCTGAAACTCAGCGCAGTCCACCTTTAGCACGGCGTTCGCCGAACCGAATAGCACTTCGGCGGCCGCCTCCACGAGGCGCGTCTTACCCGATCCCGTCGGACCCAGCAGCAGGAGATTGACGATCGGGCGTCCCGCCGCCCCCAAGCCCGCCAGATGGACCTGGTAGACACGCCCAAGCTGGCGCACGGCGCGGTCTTGTCCTACGATTCGCTTTTTCAGGGCGTGCTCAAAGTCCCGGACTTCCGGGCTCGACTGCGCCGGGTTTAGAAGCATCTGTGTTGTGTTCATGGCTGCACCTCACGTAAGTCTCCCCCGCAGGTTAGGAAGGCCGTCCCGGCGGGCAGAATTTAACTTCACATCGAGGGTCCCTCGCAGCAGCTTGAGTTCAGTCAGCAGTTGCAACCGCAACTCACGATCATGGGTAACGCCCAGGTAAGGCAGCGGGATATCCGCAACGTTCAGGTGGAAATCCCTGACTTCGTCGATCAGCCTACGCAGGTACTGTGCCCCGTTCTCGACCGGATGAACGATTTGGCCCGAAGCCTGCTCCCTGAGGCGATCCCAATCCACTCGCACAAACGGGTGTTTAGCGCCCACATCCCGGATGATCTCGTCGTTGATCCGGGGACGGCGGCCCAGACAAGCGAGGTGAATTTGTTGAACGCGGCCCTCGCGCCGGACATTGTGCACGAGGTAAAAGGCATTTCCACGTTTGCGTATAAATGCCACGATTGCGTCCCTTCACCCGCCTGAGCGCCACAGCACGTCTCAACAGGGCCGCAACGCCGCCGCCCGTTGATCGATCGAAATTATGGCCTTTGTACGTATTACCCAACTAGTTATGCCATCAGTAATAAACGCCGTAGTGGAGATTATATCCACTACACGTGGTAAGATGCAAGCAAATAATTTTGGTTGTACGCATCAAGCGGCATCCGTCACGTCTCACCCGGGGTTGGTGAAAAGCTCCATCTACATCGCCGTTATTCTGTTCTTAAAACGCCATCAGTTTGTCTGGCGCGAGAAGGGCGTACCAAGGAAACGGCTCGTGCTTGAGGGTCTCCCACTTGTCCTTGGTGATCTCAGCCTGGAGGTGGTGGTGTGCTGCGGGGGCGGCGGGCAGGAGAATTTCGAGGTATAGCGTCATGCGAAACGGTCCTTCAATCCCTCGAACGAGCTTGCATGGAACGGAGTTCCCTTCCTGGCCGTTCAAGGTGAAGCCGATGTGATGGGCACGGATGGCGATCCACTCGAACGATGAAGGCGGCGAGAGGTTAAGCCGGCAACCCCAATCCAGGGCGTCGATTTCCCCGGCGGGCGCGCGGCGAGCACGGGAAAAATTCTTGCAGCCGGTCACTTGGGCGGTGGAGTAATTGGGAGGATGGCGGAAGATCGCTTCCTTTGGTCCCAACGCCGTTTCCTGCCCATTCGAGATGACGACAATCTCTTCCGCGATCCGGTAAGCCTCCTCCAGGTTGTGCGTGACGTAGAGCGAGACGCCCTGAAATGCGGCAAGCGTCTCAACCAGGAGCGCCTCCATCTGGCTGCGCAGGTGAACGTCAAGCGCCGAAAGGGGTTCATCAAGCAGCAGGACCTCCGGGTCAATCGCCAGCGCTCTGGCCAGCGCCGCCCGCTGTTGCTGTCCGCCCGAGAGTTGCCGGGGATAACGGCGCTCGAGCCCCTGAAGTTGGACTCGCGCGATTTGCTCCCTCACACGCTTTCCGGATTCACCGCGCGGGAGGGAGTGCAGGCCAAACGCAACGTTCTCCTCCACCGTCATATGGGGGAATAGCGCGTAATCCTGAAGCAGGAAGCCCACGCGGCGGCGGCGGCTGGGCAGATTTACGCCGCGGCTTGAATCGAAAAGGGCGCGGCCGTTCAAGACAATCCGCCCCTCATCCGGGGTTTCGAGGCCGGCAATCGCGCGAAGCGTCATACTCTTGCCCGAGCCGGAAGGGCCGAGGACGCCGAGCGTCTTCTGCCCAGCCCGGAACGCGACTTCCAGGTTGAAGCCCGTCATCCGCTTGCGGATTTCGACGTTCAGGTCCAAGCTATGCCTTTCTTCCGCCCTGCAGTGAAAACAACTGCCGGCGGCCCCAAGTGTTGAACGCAACGATAGCGACGGACGCTACTCCCAAGGTGATAAGAACCCATGCCAAAGCCTGGCGCATGTTTCCCGCCTCGGCGGCAAAGTAAATCGCGATGGGTAACGTCTGCGTCCTTCCCGGAATATTGCCGGCGATCATCAATGTGGCGCCAAATTCGCCCAAGGCGCGTGAGAAGGCGAGCACCGCTCCAGCCAGCACGCCGGGCCACGCCAGCGGCAGGGTGACTTTCCAGAAAACCGTCCACTCGGGAGCCCCCAGCGTTCGCGCCGCCTGCAAAAAACCGGGATTGACCTGCTCGAAGGCTCCGCGGGTCGAAAGATACATCAGGGGGAAGGCGACCACGGTGGCGGCGATCACCGTGGCCGGCCAAGTGAAAAGCACGTTAAACCCAAGGTTTTGAACCTCGCGTCCGAGCGGGCTCGTCCTGCCGAGCAGCAGCAACAACAGGTAACCGACCACCGTCGGCGGCAGCACCAGAGGGATGATCAAGAGTCCGTCCATCAGCGCCCCGCGCTTGCCGGAAGATCTCACCCGCCAGTTCGCTGCTGCAAGACCCAAGAAGAAAGTGATCACGGTTGCGGTAAGGGACGTCTCAATGGAGACCCAAATCGGCGCGGCGCTGAAGTTCATATGAAACGATCCGGCTTTGTCAGTGGCTCGGCAAATCTAAAGGGGATCCTCTGGGGCCGATGGCGGGCTGGTTCGCATCCGGGTATTGTGCCAGCGCGGCTCCCGACCCCAATGAATGATCTCAGGGTTAACCTGGATTCTTCATGAATGGTTAGGAGGGCGGGGTTTCAATCCCGCCGTATGCTTGCATCGTTCTATTCCGTTTGTCTTGCCGGATGAGCGGCTCGTTATCACGAGCCGCTCATCCG
>JBOGJT010000184.1:0-3135 GCA_050745065.1 Terriglobia bacterium | reverse complement strand
ACGCGTACAACGACATTCCGGGGGGAAAAGCTGGCGAGGCTTTGATGACCCCAGACGGGACCACAAATGCCCTCTCTACGCTCACTACCAACAACGGTTATCTGGCGCTTGAGGACGGCGCGAGCGTTGGCGCTACGCTTGCTTCGTTTACCGGATCAACCGGCTCGCTGACCCTGCACGTGGTTGAGCCGGGCGGTAGCGGGTCCACACTGAACGTGGGCGGCAACTACGATCAATTTAACACCACGCTTCTCGGGACCGGAAACGCGCTGACTATAGGCGGGACCTTCACGAGCGACGGTGGAACCAGCGAAGTTGATGCGGGAAGCACGATTACGGTGGCGGGCCGGTACAGCCAGACTTCTGGCACCACAGAGGTGAACGGCACGCTGATGTCGCCCACCGTGAACATTGACGGCGGCACTCTGAGCGGGACAGGGACAGTTCAGGGCGCGGTGTTGATTGTGGGCGGCGCGACAGTCAGCCCGGGTGACCCAGGCACGATGACAATCAACGGCAGTTTGGATCTGGGCTCCGGGTCTACTCTGACCTTGGAAATCTCCGGAGCTAGTGACTATGACAGCCTTGACATCATCGGTAACGGCACATTTGATGGAAACGTCGATCTGGATTTTCTCAACGGTTTTGCCCCTGTGTCGGGCGATACTTTTGGTTTCATCACCGATACGGGAGGCACGTTTAGCTGGAATCCGAGCAACATTTCATTCTTGGGCGTTTTGATGCCCGGAACGTATACGATAAACCTGGTCGGCGGCTTCAGCCTTACCGCTACCAGCAATTGGGTGCCCGAGCCCCCACCAGCCCAAACGCCCGAGCCGGCCAGCTTCCTGCTGCTTGGCACGGGATTCCTGTTTCTGCTAGGGTATAGCCTACGCCGGCGTATACGACGCGCCTCGGGATCGGGCAGCGGGAAGTAACCCATTCGGGCCGTGCTCTGTAGGTGTGCGATGGTCGAGACTCCTGGTAGAATTCCGCCGGTCAGAATTGAACGGCAAGATGACAGTAACTTCTGATCGCCGGATTACAGATCGTGAGACAAACCTGAGATAGGAAGAGGCCGTCAGGCGGCAGCCGTCGATTCAATCAGAGAAAAAGGAATTCGGCCAGCATGAATGTCAGAATTTGGTGTGCTTGGGGTTGGCATGGCGACAGGCCGCGGAAGCCGAGGTGCACCAGTCTTCCATTTAGCGAGCCACCTCCAGCTATGCATGAACGCGCTTGCGATAGATTCGTCTTCGACTGTTTCCTGAGCGGGCCAGATCGACGACTCCTGCAACAGCTATGGTGCAGCACGGCCTCGCCGAACCGGATGCCAGATTCGACCCAACCGTGCGTCGTGGCGGCGCCTTCGGTTTTGTAATCGATTACGGCATCTGCACCCTGCTTTCCCACTGCCCTCGTCACGCCCGGAACCGTACGCCCCCTTGTGCTGCCGTGATGTATAAGTTACACTGGGAGAGTGATCGAAATTCGGCACTATGTCACCCGAGCAGGGAAAGATCTCTTCGGGGAGTGGTTGACAGGCTTGAAAGACCCGCGGGCGCGAGCGAAGATTGCGATCCGCATTGACCGGGTCGCCACCGGCAACTTTGGTGACTGCAAGCCGCTGGGTCGCGGATTGCATGAATTGCGGATCGACTGGGGACCCGGCTACCGTGTGTATTACGCCCTGCTGGGCAGGACGTGCGTCTTGCTCCTGTGCGGCGGCGACAAACGCAAACAGACCTCCGACATTGAGCGCGCGCTTCTCTATCTCAAGGATTATAAGGAAAGGACGGGCAGATCATGAAACGCAAACCCAGCATCTCGCACGATGAGGCCATGGTTCGTGAACTTCGGGATCATCCGGACTTTGCCGCCGAGTACCTTCGTGCGGCGCTGGAAGACAATGACGAGCCCCAAGTGCTCCTTCTTGCCCTGCGCCGCATTGCAGAATCGCAGGGCGGCGTGGCGAAAGTAGCCAAGGCCGCCGGGGTTGAGCGCGAGAGCCTCTATCGCGCATTGTCGGCTCGTGGCAATCCGCGTCTCTCCACACTCGTCGCCGTAACGCGAGCCGTGGGTTTGAGACTCACCGTAGAAGCTGAACAATAGGCGGCCTTGAAGGTCTCAGGCGCAAGATTTAACACCTGCCCAATTCGTGGTACGCTCGGGTTAAATGTCAGTGTCTGCCGCTGTCTCCGCGCAGCCCGCATCCATCGAGACCATCCATCGCGGCTGCATTACCAGGATCAGTCCGGCAAGAGAGGGAGCGGCCGAGTGCGTTCTCAGCCAAGGCGCGCCCGTCCTGCTTCCGTCCTTCCTCGCTGCCTATCTCAGCTCCGGCGATGAGATTGAGATTCCCTTCGGTCCGAACCAAGCCGGCGCCGAAATCCACATTCGTAAAAACACTGCCTCGCGGCGGCTCCGCGAACTCTACCAAGCCCCAATTGGCTATGTCACGCAGCCGAAAGAGGACAAGAGGAAGGAGTTGTTTGTCGCGGCCGGAGTGACCGGCGGCCTCCTGGGATTTCGGTCTATTCACCTGCCCTGCCACGTCCTGCGCGATTATTTCTACGCTGCCGACCGGCAGCGGGAATGGGACAAGCAGCCGCCGCTCTACGAAACGGTGAGGATGCCTCAGCATGCGGGGCCTGGGGAACTGCGGCTGTCGTTAAAAATCCGGCAACTGGAGCTTCAGAAGGAAGGAGCGCCCAAGGCAGCGTACAAGGCCCTCGAGCGGGCCTACAACATCCTGGCGTATCCCGAATTAAGGGCTTGCTATGACGCTGTACTTAGAGATCCGGATGCTCCGGTGCTCTTCCCCTACGGCGGATTCGGGTCACTGTTGGTGGGTGGCGATCGATCGCGTGACGGCGAGACCTTTTTCGCGACGCGTATTCTCGCCTTCCGGCCGGAGATGCACCAGCGACGCTTTCACCCTCCGCTGCGCAAGTTTGAGTTTTATAGTACAAGTGCGATCTATCGTGACGCCCGGAGGAAGCTGGAGGTGATGGTGGACCAGTGCGCGCTGCCGGTGGTTTGGGACCAGACGTGGAATCAATGGAAACATCTACTGGCGGCAAAGGTACAAATTGATGGTACGTTTATCCGCGCCGGAAAGTACCGCATGAAATC
>JBOGJT010000183.1:0-15971 GCA_050745065.1 Terriglobia bacterium | reverse complement strand
CCGCGGCTCTCCGGGTCACCGCCCACAATCACCGCCTTGCCGCAGAGCGACGGATTTTCCAACTCCTCAACGGACACGTAAAACGCATCCATGTCCACGTGCAGAATCTGCGGAATCATGCGGCGTTTGCCCTGCGCGCCATTTTACCGCGCGTTTAATGAGGATTACATATTCTGTCAGGTTGCTGAAAACTCCAAAAGCGTGTCATTCTGAGGAGCCCAAGGCGGTCCTGAGTGAAGCGAAGGGAGAATCTCGCAACTCATTGGTTCAAAACAACCGCAGATTCTTCGCTTCGCTCAGAATGACAGCCAAAAAAAACTTCAACAACCTGCTGGTAACACCGAATGTTGTAGCGCCGCTCCAGAAAAAGCTGTCACAGCACCATATCACTCTCAACGGTTCTCGGACGCCGCCTTGAGCAGCCGCTCCTCGATTACCCGGAATTGGGCGGGATTGCGCACGTAACCGGTGAACGATTGAATGGCCTGCTGAGCTAGCCGGCTAGCGGCGGGCGCATTCCTGGCCTTTAGGCCGGCCAACAGTCCGTAGTCCTCGATGCCGCTGAGCAAGGTTTCCATCCGAATGGAGCTATCAAACGTCAGACGCTGGCGGTCCGGATAATAAATGAACGCATCGCCTGGCGGCAGAAGTGTTTTATTGTCGTCGATCACCGGCTGCGTGTCCAGGCGAGGCTCGGGCGTCCAGGAGTTGCCTCCCCAGTGCAAAAACCCAGTCAGACCATAACGAAAATCGAGCCACGGAAGCAGCCGTGTCTTGATCAGAGGGAAATCAAGAAATCGGTTTATATAGCGTCCTTGGGGCGTAATGCAGGTGTAATACCACACGGCGTGCCCTGAACGGACCCGGCGGCTGATCAGGCTCAGGTCGCCGTCGAACGAACTCAACACGGGAACCCAAATGTCACAGTTCTTTTGCAAAATTTCCGGCATATGGGCTACGTCAACCGCGTCGATGGTCTTGATGCCGGGCATGTCCCGGTGAACGATTTCCGCGAGCGTTGCGTAATGCTGGATTTCGCTGCCGTGCGGCTCGTCACTGATGTGTTGCACGTAGATGCCCGTCCAGCCTTTCTGCTCTAAATGGGTGTAGAGCTGCGAAAGGAAGTTGTCGAGAAAGGGCGCAACGCGAGGGTCGCCCGCAGGAATCGCGACCTGGTTCACCTGACCATTTACGATTTCGAGGATGGGAACCAGAAGCGCGCCGTTATAGCTGTTCTGCGCGCGGGTGGTCAGGTGGCTGCCCTCGATTGTTCCAATGGCGCCGGCACGCTGAAATGTTTCTACCCAACGGTCGAAATCCGCGAAGTTATATTGGATTTCGCTGCCCGACGCTCTCGCGTGGATCAGCTCCATGAGCGGTGTGAAGATAACATTTTGCCGGTGCGCGGCCAGAACGCGGGCGACGTTGCCCACCAGCTTCCACCAACCGTCAGAAAAAATCTGCACGCCGAAGAACTGCTGCGACACCTCGCCGTCGAGAGAGAACCAATTCGTGACGTTAAGCGACTGCTTCTCCGGGACCGTTGCGGCAAATACCCGCAGCCGGAAAGTGAGGCGAGCCAGCGCCCGGGCGCCGGATCGAATCTCGACGGCACCACGATAGATTCCCGGCGCTGCCCCGGCGGGCACGTAAATTTGAGCCCAGAGCGAGTGCGTCCGTTTCGCTTCAAGATCGAGCGGGAGCGGAAGCAAAACGTCGGGATACCAACCGGGCGCTATGCCGACCAACTCATCGGGAGGCGAACGCGTATGGGAGCCTACAACCACGTATCCCACTTGCTGGATGGTGGCGTTGTTAATCACGTCGCCGGCATCGTCTTTGAGCGGCTCGATCACAGCCGTTATCGACGACACGGGCTCCGTCGAGCGCATGGCGACCTCAATGTTCACGTGCTGATTGCGAGCCGCAAGAAATTCCGGGGAAGTCAGGCGGTGGGCGCCAGCTTGGTCGTAAGGGAACACCTTGATTAGCGAGTCCACAAACCAGGCTTTGAAACCGTGCGGTTGTCTTGCGAATCCCGGCGATACGCAGAGGAAACAGACTGCAACCGGAAGCAACAATTTGAATCGTCTCATGAATCTGCCTCCAGGATCGCTTGTGGCTTCTTTCCACGTTGAGGAGCGGCGGGGATCACCGCGTTGGCGAACAAGCGGATGCAAATCGCCGGCCTTCATTCTCGCTCATGACCTTCTCGATGGTCGCAGGGTCATCGAGCGGCGCGGAGGGCGGCAAGTTGGCAACGGGTTGCAACCCATTTTCTCTGACCTTGGACGGATCAAAGACGCGATGATCGGAAGGGAGCGCTTCGTAAGGCGTGAAGTCTGGCGTTGCGGTGAAGCGGTCGGAGAGGTCCGTTGCTGCCGCGTCATATTGGTTCAGGTACGGGATGCCAAAAATCAGGTCCGTGGTCTTCAGCATACTCATGAAGTCCGTGTGGATGTGCGAGACGCCGCGGCGAGAATAGGGACTGATGACGAGCAGAATGCTGCGGTGGGCATCTACGTGATCCGTACCCGCCTGCGCATCATCCTCGGTCACAAAAATCGCCATATGCTGCCAATAGGGACTGTGGGAAAAAACCTGAATCAGCTTTCCGAGCGCCAAGTCATTGTCAGCCACGTAGGAAGCGCGGAAGTTGTAGTCCAACTGAGGTCTGGGTTCGGCCGTGTGGTCCTGGGGCAGCCAGATGTAAACGAAGTGAGGGAACGGCTTCTTACCGCTTTGATAGAGGCTTTTATACTCCTTCATGAACTGCTGGAAGCGGTATTGGTCTGAGATGTTGGTGTTGAAGTCCGGATAAATCCGCGAAGTGTTTACGAAAAGCGGCTCCGGCATGGGAACGTTTGTTGCCTCGCGCACGCCGGTGGGCTCCATCTCTGATTCCTCGTCGTATCCGGGCAGTTCAAGATTTTCGCCGTAATTGCGAAAGGTGATGTGGTAACGCGCCAAGTGTTCCCACAGCGATCCCGCTTCAAGAAAATCCTCCGGCCACGGGCTGGTGGAATTGATTTCGAGGCGGCCCGGGGCGCTCTCATCGGGTCTGAAATCAAACTGGCCGCCGTAACCCGCCGGCCAGCTGGTCTCAAAAATGTCGTTGGGATAGTTGCCCACCAGCCAATGGTGGCCGTCTACGGAGACGTCGGAATCCACATAAAAGTTGTCACCGATGCCAAAACGCTGAGCCAATGCATAGTGGTTGGGTGTAACGTCCGCGTGGGAAACGGAGCGGCCCGTCTTTCTGTTCCTGACGCAGGTGTTGTTTCCGTATTGGGTCAAAGCGGGATCAACGCTCACGGGCTGGCCGTTGACCTCGTTCAACTCGCCAAAAACCTGATCAAAGGTGCGGTTCTCCTTCACGATGAAGACAACGTATTGAATCTCGCGGCTCGCCATGCCGGGAGAAGGAATGGGAAAGTCCGGGCTGCGGGGCGCCTCATGGGACGGAGGGATGAAGCCGTTGTTCAGCAGCACCTGCTCGCTTTCGGCGCGAAACGCGCGACTGCCCGGAACGTCGCTCACGTTTCCGGGCGCGGCGACACCTTCGATGGCGGGGGACGAGTGAGCCAGTGACGCCAGATTGATAATGGAGACGCTTCCCAGGGTAATGTTGCCAATATAACTGGGTCCGCCGTGAAAATCCGGTCCGCCGTTTGGACCGGCACCGAATCCCTTGCCGTTCGCCACGTAGAGGGTGCGTCCGTCGGGGCTGAGGGCAACGCGCGCGGGGAACCATCCAGTGGGAATATAGCCGAGTACTCTGCCGCTTTCCGCGTCAAGAACCGCGACGGCGTTAATGCCCGCACAGGCGACATAGAGGCGCTTACGGTCAGGACTCAGCGCAAGTCCGAAGGGAAGCACGCCGCGCAGGCCCCTTACCGATGGCGCTGGTTCGAGAAGGATGGTTTTTGTCACGCGTCCGCTCCGCGCGTCAATCACTGCGATGCTGTCCTGGCTCGCATTACTGACGTAAACAAGTTTGCCGGAAGCCACCACGCCACACGGGCTGCTTCCACCCACCGAGCCCGGCCCTACGGGTATCCCCGTCGGAATTTTGGCGGTGACGCGCGGTTTCGCCGGGTTCGAAACGTCGACGATCCAGAGCGAATTCGAGGCCGGGCTGTTGGGGAGTCCGAGCCCGGGGATTTTTTTGCCGTTGATGGTCACGCCCTCCTCGGCCTGTTTGGACGGAAAGCCGAACGGCGGAAAAGGCAGCCCCGTCGCGCGCGTATTTTTGGGATCGTAACCAGGCACAAGGGAGTAGCGGAACATGCCTGCGTTCGACACGTAAAGCGTGCGCCCCCCCGGAGAGAGCGCAATGCCAAACGGCAGGTATCCTACCGGCAGGCTTGCCACCGTTTCGCGGGAGCGGGTATCAAAAACAACCAACCGGAAGTGGGCGAGATCGAGCGCGTAAAGATAATGGCCGCCGGGCGAAAGTCTTAAATCTCCGGTGAGGCTATCGCGATAGGTCACGCCCTTAAACGCGCCGTCGAGGTCCAACCCGCCAACCCGTTGCCGGGTGACAAGATCGAATATGCCAATTCTTCCGTTGTTTCCTTCGGAGACGTACACGGTCCGGTTGTCCGGTGCAATGGCGGCGCCGATGTAGACGCTCTTGGGATCAGCATCGGAAGTCTTAAAGCCAGGCGGAATCTGCGCGACCGTGGGTCGCGCGCTGGCAAGGCGGGTAATGATGGAGATGGAAAATGGCGCGGTGCCGCTATTCACCGTGACCAGCGTCTCTCCGTCCGGGCTGAGGACCATGCCGTAAGGATGCGGCGCCACCGTCACCTGTACGCCGCGCGGAGTAATGAGGCGGCCATTCGCGATGACTGTGACCCCGGAACGGTCAATATGCGTGGGACGGCTGCCCGCTGGAGCTTCCAACTCAGCGCCGGCGCTCGTGATCGCGTCGAATTGATGCGCGCACGCGGTTCGCGGCGCCGGGAAAATAGCTGCAGCGAAAACGGCCAGAAGCAGCGGACACAAGGATCGAAGATTCATGGTTATCACCCGTGGTGAAGCGCCTACAACGCTTGCTCATAAAGCGCAACCATGTCCGCCTCAGCGCAGGGGCGTGGGTTGAGGAGGTGGCAGGCATCCTCCATGGCCTTCTTTGACATCGCGGGTATCATTTCCCGCCGAATTCCCAGCGCGCTCAGATGGTCCGGAATGCCCACCTCTTGCAATAATCTCCGAATGCGGTCGATCGCAGCGTCCGCGGCGCCGGCGGTGGATTTCCGCGCCACGTCGAGACCCATGGCCAGGGCGAGATCGCGCAGGCGGTCTTCCGAAAACGAACGGTTGAATTCTAAGACGTATGGAAGCAGCACACCGTTCGTGGTCCCATGATGCAGCCCGCCTATCGAAGAGAGCGGGTGCGCGAGCGAGTGGGTGACGCCAAGCCCCTTCTGAAATGCCACCGCGCCCATGATCGACGCCATCATCATATTCGTGCGCGCCTCGAGGTCACTTCCGTCGCGCACCACCTTTGCAAGGTTATCAACCGCCAACCGCGTTCCGGAGAGCGCAATCGCATCGCACATAGGATGGTAACCCTTGGCGAGGTAGGCTTCGATACTATGCGTCAGTGCGTCAAATCCCGTTCCGGCCGTCACCCGGGGCGGCATGGCAAGCGTCAACTCTGGATCGTCAAGGGCCGCATTGGGGATAAGATGCGGACTAAAGATGACCGTCTTGCGATCCGTGGACTTCAACAAAATCACGGCGCTGCGCCCGACTTCGCTGCCCGTGCCGGACGTGGTGGCGACCGCCACCATCGGCGGCAGGCTGGCGCTGATTTTCTCACCGCCGTTCAACTGGTCATCGTACTGTTCGAGCGGCAGCGGATGGGTGACGCCTAACCGCACCACCTTCGCCGCATCAAGCGGGCTCCCGCCGCCTACCGCAACGATGCCGTCGCAGCGCTCGTCGCGGTATCGCTGGATGCCTTCGACAACGTTCTCTTCCGTGGGGTTCGGACTGACCCCATCGAAGACCGCCATCGAGACCGGCTTGACAGCGGTCGTGACTCGCTCGACGAGGCCCGCCTGGACCACACCGCGATCGGTGACGAGTAGCGGCCGCTGGATGCCTACACGGGCCATTTCGCCGCCGAGTTGATTCAGAGCACCCGCTCCAAAAATGATGCGGGTCGGAAATGAGAATACGGAGAGTTGCGCGTTCATGTCAATCCCTTTCTACAGAGAGCTAACGTGTTGCTAGGTCATCCGCTTTGACTGTCATTCTGAGCGCAGCGAAGAATCTGCTTCTGCAGGATGACTCCTTGGAAAAGCAGATTCTTCGCTGCGCTCAGAATGACAAGCCCCAAGGACCTTGTTGAGAAAACAAGAAATCACCATTTTGCAACGTAGATCGCGGCAAGGGCCGTACTAAATCGTCTCGAAGTAGCGTTCCATCTCCCAATCGGTCACCGCGCGTTCAAATTGCCTCAGCTCCCAATCACGCGTCATGGCGTAGAAATCGACGAACTCTTCGCCGAGCCAGGCCTTGGCCTCAGAGCTTTCACGAAACATCGCGTTAGCCTCATGCAAGGTGCGCGGCAGCGGCGCCGCATCCGCCGTATACGCATTTCCCGCTGGAGCCGGGAGCTTCAACTGATGCTGAATGCCGTGCAGCCCGGACGCGAGGCTTGCGGCCAATGACAGGTACGGGTTCGCGTCCGCGCCCGGAAGCCTGTGCTCCACGCGCGTGGTCTTCGGGCCAGTCAGAATCGCGCGCAAAGCCGTGGTCCGGTTATCAACGCCCCAGGTGACGTTGGAGGGCGCCCAGCTCAACGTGCCCGGCGCGGTTCGCTTGTACGAGTTGATCGTGGGCAAGAACATCAAGGCAAATTCCGGCATCAACACGAGCTGACCTGCGAGATAATGCTCCATCAACGGTGACATGCCCTGAGTTGCGGCGCGATGACCACGGCTGTAAAAGAGGTTCGTTTTCCCCGGCGGGTCCATCAAACTCTGGTGGATGTGCCCGCTGGAGCCCGGGAGCCTGGAGTTCCACTTGGCCATGAACGTGGCCATCAACCCGCGCTTCTGCGCGATCACCTTAATCGCCACTTTGAATAACGCCGCGTGGTCCGCCGCGCGCAGCGCGTGGTCCACGCAGATCGCCGTTTCATACACGCCGGGGCCCGTCTCCGTGTGGTGGCCTTCAATCTCGATTCCAAGCTCGCGCGCTGAATCCAGAATGTCGTGCGCCAGTCCGGACTCCACCGAAGAGCGCAGGACGCTATAGCCAAACATTCCGGGCGTAAGCGGCACAAGGTCTCGATAGCGTTTGGCGCGCGCCGTGTGAGGATCCTCGCGGAAGAACCAGTACTCGTATTCGATCGACGCGCGCGGAGAGTAGCCCATCGCCTCCGCGCGCTCGATCACCCGGCGCAATACGTGGCGCGGCGATACCGGAAGCGGGCTCCCATCGCCCGGCCGGCAGAAGTCGAGCAGGAAAAACGCCGTGTGCGGCTCCCACGGCAGCAGGCGGAAAGTGGAAAGATCAACCGTCGCCTTCGCATCGGGAAAGCCCGAATGCCAGCCCGTCACGGCAGGCCGGTCATAGAGCGTGTCTGCGCTATCCCAGCCAAAAATCACGTCGCAGAAGCCAAGGCCGTGCTCTGCCGACGAAAGAAATTTTTCCAGGGAGATGTATTTACCCCGCAGGACGCCGTCTGCGTCGAAGCCGCCGACCTTGATTTTACCCACCTGATGTTTCCGGAATAGTTGCTTGATCTGCTGAAGAGTCATGTTCTCCTTGGAAGCGATGGTCGTGCTGCCGCACACACCGCAGCGTGCGCGATGCATGCGCCGCCCGTTAAAACGGATTGTCTCCCAAGCCGTTACCGGCTAATCCAGCGACACCCAGACGGATTTCACCTGAGTATACGATTCGAGCGCGTGGGCTCCCATTTCGCGGCCGAAGCCGCTCTGCTTTACGCCGCCGAACGGGGAGGCGCTATCGAAGCAGTTGTAATCGTTGATCCAAACGGACCCCGCCTTGATCGTCCGCGCCATGCGGTGCGCCAGACGGATGTCGCGCGTCCAGACTGCGGACACCAGCCCGTAGATGGTGCCGTTGGCAATGGCGGCCGCCTCTTCCTCGTCGTGGAATTTCAGAGCGGCAAGCACAGGGCCAAAAATTTCCTCCTGCGCTATTTTCATTTCCGGCCGCACACCGGCGAAGATCGTTGGTTTTACATAATAACCTTTATCCTTGCCGCCGGTCGTATCGCGCTCGCCGCCGCAGACAAGCTGCGCGCCTTCTTTTTTGCCGGTCTCGATGTACCCCAGAATGCGCTCCATCTGCGCCTTGCTAATCTGCGCCCCCATCTCGCTGGCAGGGTCGAGCGGATCTCCAACCTTCAACGCTCGCGCGCGCGCAGCGAGGCCGTCGACGAATGAGTCGTAAACCTTCTCGTGCACGAGCAGGCGCGAGCCGGCGCTGCACACCTCTCCCTTGTTCGCGTAGATGCCCCAGAACGCGGCATTCGTGGCGCGCTCGAAGTCAGCGTCGGGGAAGATAATGTTGGGCGACTTGCCGCCGAGCTCAAGCGAAAGGCGCTTCAGGTTGCTCTCCGCAGACGCCTTCAGCAAGGATCGCGCCGTGCGGATGCTGCCCGTGAAGGCAATCTTATCCACGTCCATGTGCCGCGCGAGGGCGTCTCCCGCCGTCGGCCCCCAGCCCGTTACCACGTTCACCACCCCTTCTGGCACACCCGCTTCAAGGCAATATTCTGCGAGCTTCAGCGTCGTGAGCGGCGTCATCTCTGAGGGTTTGATGACCATAGAGCAGCCCGCGGCGAGCGCCGGCGCAACCTTCCACGCGGCGAGCAACAGAGGATAATTCCACGCCGTGATCATGCCGACCACGCCCACCGGCTCGCGTAGCGTGTAATTCAAATAATGCCCATCCACGGGAACGGTCTCTCCATAAATTTTGCGCACCCAACCGGCGTAGTAATAGAAAATATCCCACGAAGGCGGGATATCGCCGCGCAGCGCCTCCCGGTAAGTCTTGCCGTTATTGAGCGATTCGAGCATCCCCAGTTCTTCTTTGTTCTTCTCGATCAGCTCGCCGATGCGCCACATAATTTTCTCGCGCTCGGAGACTTTCTTCTCCCGCCAAGCGCCGCTTTCAAACGCTCGGCACGCCGCCTGCACGGCGCGGTCAACGTCTTCCGCGGCCGCGTCCGGAACGGTCGTGATCTGCTCGCCCGTCGCCGGGTTGATCACCGGGATGGTCTTGCCGGAAGCAGCGTCTTCGCGCTTTCCGCCAATCCATAGCGCTTCTGGTTTCAGGGTTCTCATCAGCGTCGCTGCTTCCATGTATTTCCTCTCAAAAGGGAATGAGAATTGAATTCGTGCGGGCGTGTGGCTCCGAAGATGTGAAAAAATTCGAATCGCTCATGCTGATCCCTTCGCTCGTCATTCTGAGCGAAGCGAAGAATCTCCGAACTACGCCCAGGTTAAACTCCGCGAAGCATCTGCCTTTTGTTGAACATAAAAAAACGAGATTCCTCGCTTCGCTCGGAATGACAAAGCGGACAAGTTTCTTCACACGTTCTGCCTCTTTACTTACTGCGCGCGGCGGTCTTTACGCTCTCCCCCGCAAGATTCCAGGTCGATGTCTCCACCTTGTGCTTGCCCGCCACGAGATGCAGCAAAAGCAGTGCAGCCATCACCGCGGCAATGCCCCAGCCCGCGCGGGCATTAGGCGGCATCACCATGATGGTACAAATACCCACGGTCCATATCAGGGCGAGAACGTTGATCGCGTTGCTCGAGCCGCCCAGGTTCCACGGGCCCCGCTTCTCAAGCCAGAGGTGCTTTTTGCGCCAGCCGAGATAGACCGGAATGATGTAGGAGAGATACAAACCCACCACGCTGATCGACGTCACCACGGAATAGGCGCCGCTGTAGACCATCGCGGCAAACGCCAACGCGACAGAAAGCCAGACAGCCAGAACGGGCGTCTTATGGCGCGGGTTGATGCGGCTCCAGAGCTTCGAAAGCGGCATCCCGTTATCCCGGGCAAACGCATAGAACGTCCGCGAAACCGAGGTGCAGGCCGCAAGGCCGCAAAACCACATGGCGATCACGGTGAGCCCGAGCACCACGACCCCGGCGCGGCTTCCCAGCGTCATTTCAACAATCGCCAGAACGGCCGGAATCGGATTTCCGCCGGCGTCTTTCGCGCCCAGCACGCGGCCAATGTTGGGTATGGCCCAGGTCAGAGAAAGCACGAGCAAGTAGCCGAAAAACCCGGAGACGATCACCGACATCACCATGCCCCACGGCGCGCGACGCCGCGGGTCGACCGTTTCCTCCGCCACGTGCGCCGAGGCGTCGAAGCCGGTAAAAGTCCATTGTGCTTGCAGCAGGCCCAGCATAAAGAGCCAGATATATGAGCCGTGGATGTGGCTTGACGTGGTCGCCTGGATCAGGAAGCCGATCGGCCGCTTTGGCGCAAAAACCCACAGCGCTCCGATGAGCACCGCCACGCCCACGATATGCACCGTAACACTCAGGTCATTGAGCCACGCAATCCAGCGCGTTGAGTAGTGATTGATGACCGCCTGCGAGAGCAGCAGCAAGCCGTAGACGATGATCAGCGTTGATGGCTTCGATTCGATTCCGAGCAGCGGAACCAGAAACAGCGCGCAGCCATAATCAATGCCGGCAATCATCGCGACCAGTCCGACGATGTTGAGCCAGGCGGTGAACCACGCCCACATCGGACCGCCCAACTCCGCCGACCAGTGGTACATCCCTCCGGACGTCGGCAGCGCCGAGCAAAGCTCCGCCATGCTCAGCGCCACCAGAAGCGTGCCCGCAGTGACGATCGGCCAACCCAGCGTCATTTCGAGCGGGCCGCCCATCGTGAGGCCGTAATCGAAAAGGGTTACCGCGCCCGTGAGGATCGAGATGATGGAAAAGGAGATGGCGAAGTTTGAAAAGCCGCCGAAGCCGCGCAGAAACTCTTGCTTATAGCCGAGCCGCGCGAGATCGCTCGCGTCCTGCTGAGCGCGCTCGCCGCTCGTGCCCTGGGCGCGATGAAGATGGGCGGAGGTCTTGCTGCTATCCAGTGGGCGTGCTCTCCTTCGAATGGGGTCAGTCGAAGATAATAGCCGTGGTGGACCGGCGTTTCAAGCCGCTGTGGTGTGGGTGAACAAAAAAAACACAAACGGTTCACCACAGAGTTCACTGAGGCCGCTGAGGAGATGCGAAAAAATTAACAGCGTATCGCTAAGACGCCACGGCGCCGAGAAACGCAAAGCAAAACTTCTTTGCTTTCCTTGCGTATCTTCCCGGCTTTACGCCTTTGCGTGAGGTTTATTGCTTGTCAAAAAAATGTTTTCACAGCTTCTGAGTTTTTGCGTTTGCCTTCTCAGTGTTCTCGGTGCCCTCTGTGGTGGTTACTCTTAAGGAAAACACAAACCGCTCACCACAGAGTTCGCGGAGGCCGCGGAGTTTTGCGCCTGCCCGCTCCGTGCCCTCCGTGTCCTCTGTGGTCAAGTCTTTCCGGCGTCAGAAATCGATGCGCGCCCCGATCTGCCCTTCTCGGGCGCCGGCAAATTCAAACAAGCCCTGAGCACCGGTAATGCAGCCAAATCCGCATTGGCCGGCGGCCGGGTTGTTGAGATCTGTAATCTTCAAATCCGGCGTGCCGAGATTGACATGGTTGAGAACGTCCACGAATGACACGCGGACGCTCAACCGGGCGCGCTCTGTGAGGCGGAAGCTCTTGGATAGCCCCAAGTCCCAGTCGGTGGTGCCGGGGCCCTCCAGAGATCCAACGCTCGCATCACCGAACTGACCGATTGGAGGATGAGCAGCATCGGTACCCGCCTTGCAGTCTCCTCCAGGGCATGCGTACCCTGACGCCAGAAACCACTGACTTGCAGACTGTGTTAAAGGATACACCGCTCCGATTTTGTCCGGAGCGGAAGCCCGCCCCCCATACGTTCCGATTCCGGTGCCTGAGGGATCAGCTCCAGAGAAGTACGGGCCCAGAAACGGCCCCGACTGAAACTCGAAAATATTGCTGGCCTGCCATCCGCCAATAATGGCGTCGATCACCCCATTGGAACTTCTGGCAAAGCGCCTGCCCGCCCCAAATGGAAGCTGGTAGATGAGCGTTGTTCTCCAGAGATGCCGCGGATTATATGTATTCCCGTATTCCAGCTCTCGGTCGTAGAGGTCTCCGGAACGGCCGCACGCCGTCTCGCCGCAGAATCCGCCGGCATTGCCAGGACCCAGATTATCCGCCAGGCTCCTGGCCCAAGTGTACGTGCTTTCAAAGGACAATCCCGCGCCGACGCGATGGTGAGCCTCAATTTGCAATGCGTTGTAATTCGCCGTCGCCCCGATGTCCCGGGCTTCCACGCGGCCCCAGTTTGGATAAGGACGGCTGCTCAAAGGCTGGAGGGAGAATGGAATTGTTGAGGGTTGCGACTGGTTCCAGTTGTTCGCCCAGACAAGATTGGTAGTCTTCATTCCGATATAGGAGACTCGCAGGCCGGTCGCAAAGCCGATGTTGTGCTCGACCGACATGGAATACTGCACCGAATACGGCTCCTTCCAATTCACCTGGTTGGCCGTACCAAAGTAGTCCGTGCCGTAGAGCGGCGCGCCGAACCCAGAGCCGCCCGTCGACGTTCCCGGCCAAGTGAAGAGCGGTTGGCCGTTCGGACCAAGCGCATTCAGGAACGTGCGCGTGTAGGCTTGCAGCGTGCCCGTGAGCGAATAGAACACGCTGCCCATCGTCTGAGCTTCGTAGCCCCCGATGCTGCCGCGCACCACGGTGCTATCGCTATGGAATGGCTTATAGGCAAACCCAAAGCGCGGCATAAAGCGCTTTGAGTTTAAGCGCAGTCCCTCGGGATAGCCTGCCTTGGACGCTGTCAGCGTGGGCGTGCACGGCGCTCCATTAATCGACAACGGGTCATTGGCAGTCGCCGGGATTTCGGCTGTGGGGCAAGCATCATAGGACTGTAAGAACGGGGCTGCCAAGTTCGCCGCATAGCCATCGGGATACAATACCTGTCCGGAAAGCGGTATGTGATTGTTGAAGTTGCCGATGTTTCCGTGCGCATCGACATAACCCGGATCGTACTCCCAGCGCAGACCATAGTTGAGTGTCAGCCTCTGGTTGACGTGGTAGCTATCCTGCCCGTAGAACGCTGCGTAGTGAACTCTGCCGTCGTTGTCCGCAAGGACATCGTCGAGATCAGATTCTTCCGGCAGTCCGAGCAGGAAATCGGAGAAGTCGTTTCCGGTAAACAACCCGGTAAAACTGAACGTTCCGTAGTTGTCGGCGCCGAAAAAGCTCAGGTCGCTGGTGCCGCGGAGCAGCATTCCATCACCGCCGAATTGCAGGGTGTGCGACCCGACAATCCAGGTCAGGTTATCGAGGAACTCCCACGTGTGCCGCAGGCTTTCGCCGTTTAACCGATCCACCCCCTCATTGCTCGTCTGACCGCTGAAATCGACTTCAGGAACGCCGTTGAACCATAGGTTGGTGATTCCGTCCAAACCGAGAGGCTCAGTAAATGCTTTCCCGTCAAAAGGGTTCGTGTTTCCCGTGTCGTCGCTCGTTAGCCCGAAGCGGAATTCATTTAAGAGGGTAGGTTTGATGGTGTCCGTGGCAGAAAGGACCAGCAGCCGGACGTGCTCATAGTTGTCGTTGGATGCAAACAGTAGAGGCTGGGTTCCCAGGCTGCTAATATTCTTGAACGTGTATCTTCCCCACACCGAGAGCTTAGAACCAATATATTGATCTCCGCGGATGTCAAACGTGTTGGAATCGAGGTTTGCGGGCCGGTTCGCTCTAAAATTATTGTCGGTAAATGTGCTTCCGACGTTTGGCAAGGGATAAAGAGAGAGGAATTTCTGCGCAATCGGGCTTATCGCCGTAGTTGGAATCTGATTGTTCAGGTAGGGCTGCCCGTTCAACTGGTAAATCTGGTTGCTGGTGTTGTTGCAAATGCCGTCGGTGAATCCGTCGGTGCAGAAGTTCGAAAGATCCCCGTTGCGCATGGCCTGCGTTGGGACCGTGTTCTGAACGACTCCCTGCCGCGGCAGCCGGAAACCCTCGAAATCCCCATAAAAGAAGGACTTGTTCCGTCCATTGTAAATGTGCGGTATGACCACCGGGCCGCCAAGGCTTCCGCCAAAATCGTTGGCGACCAATTTGGGTTTCGAGGTTGCGCCCAAAGGAATTGCGTTAAGGGCGGCGTTCTGAAGATATTCAAAGAGGCTGCCGTGAAGCGCGTTCGTGCCGCCCTTTGAAACGGTCGTCACAGCGGAAGGATCTCCATATTCGGCCGGCGCGCCAACGCCTTGCACTTGCATTTCCGCAATGGACTCCGCCGAGGGGAAGGCTTCGCGCCGCGGGCTGTCCCCGCTGGCATCCATTGTTGAAATCCCATCAACCGTAATCTGCGTCTGGCTGGGAAGAGCCCCCTGGATCGACAAGCTGCCGCCGCCATCCGATTGCACGCCAGGAAGGACCGAGAGCAAATAATAAGGGCTGTTTCCGTTGCCAGATGCGCGATAATTGGTGGGCAAATTGGTGATTTGAAGGTGGCCGAAGCTGGAGGCGACCGTGGATGTATCCGTCGTGATCACGCCCATGGCGCCGCCTTCAACCGTGACCGATTGGGTGACCTGGCCGAGAGGCAAGGTAACATCCGCTCTCAACGTCTGGTGAGATACAAGAACAAGGCCTGCCACGCGAGACGTTTTAAACCCGGTCTTGCTTACGCTGACGGAGTAATGGCTCGGCTTTACGTCCACAAGTTCATAATTACCCCTTGCGTCTGTCACGACCGTCTGAGCGCTGCCCTCTTCAGTATTTGTGATCACGACGCGCGCGCCCGGAACCACCGCGCCGGACGAGTCTTTCACCGTGCCGAGCAGCGTGCCGAACGTGGACTGCGCGCGGAGCGGGACCGCCAGCGCAACGAACGCGAGCCCGAAAATCGCGCACAACGCAAATTTGAAAGCGCTTTTTGCCATATTCCTTCCCTCCTTCGTTAATTGACCTGCACACCGGCTATACCGGACGCGTGTGACCGGTAGATGGACATATCATTACACACCGGTGACGTTCGTCTTGTGCGGGTTTAACTAATTTGGCGGAAATTAGCGGGAAGATTTCGACTGACGGTATTCAGAGGGGGTCATGCCCGCCAGCATGCGGAAGGTTCTGGAAAACTGGCTCTGATCGGAGAATCCGGTGGCCAAGGCAATTTCAGCCAGGGAAATGCCCGTTTCGGTGAGGAGGCAGCAGGCTTTTTCGATCCGCAGCCGCCGCACCTGCTGACCCAGGGTGCAGCCCTCGCGCCGGTGAAACTCACGCGCGAGATGCACTGGATGAACGCCGACGGCGGTTGCAACGTCGATCAGCGTGAGGCGCTCGGTGAAGCGGTCACAAATCAGCTCGTTGGCCTGCCGCAGCCATTGGGGAGCACGGGTCGCCGGGCCTTTCAGGTCCCGCCGCATGATTTCCGCCATCAGCTCGACGGTAAGGCCCTCAATCGCCATGGAAGACAACTCATCCATGAGGCGAAACTCGCTGTAAAGCCTCGTCGCCAGCCATTCGGGCTTGCCTCCATCCACATCGACGGCGTGGTCCACGCCGGGATAAAGATCGCGAAGGTTGGCAAGGCGCCAAGGGGCGATTTCGATGTTGAGCTGGCGTGCTCCCCAGGCGTGAAACTGGTCCGAATGACGCTCTCCCGCCGGATGATACATCACAGTCCAGGGCCTTGCGCGCCGCTCCCTGCCGCCGCAAAGCTGTGTGGCATTTCCGTCCAGGATAACTCCGATGTAGGCGTACTCGTGGGAATGCGGCGCATTCTTCAGATTAGGACGGTAAGTCATCTCGGTGAGACGCAGCCCGGAGGACTCCATCCGTCCCGTGACCTTCCCGTG
>JBOGJT010000182.1:0-35971 GCA_050745065.1 Terriglobia bacterium | reverse complement strand
TATGAAGTGTCCTGCGCTGGTACTGGCATGCGGCTTCGCGCTGGGAATTCTGCTCGCACGCTTCGCGCACGGGCCAGTGTTTCTCTGGCTGGCGATTTGCGCCGCATTTCTCGTCGCGGGCGCCCTTGGGTTGCGCTCGGGCCGGTTCCGAGCCACCGCAGCGTTCGCCCTCGCCGGATTCATTTGCGCGGGGGGCGCCTCCGCGCGGCTGTTTCGATACCGTTTCCCCGCCGACCACGTCAGCCACTTAAACGAATGGGGGATGAATCCGGAACGACCCCTGCTTCTCGTAGGGACCCTTGCGGCGAGCCCGCTCCAGATGCCGTACGGCATTCAATTCGATCTCAATCTGATCAGCGTCTCCGACGGCCGGGTCGCGAGGGCCGCCGCGGGAAAAGTCCGATTGCGCGTCCTCAATGGCGAGCGATCCCCGCTGCCCGCGGCTGCGCTTCAACTGCGGTACGGTGAAACGATACGCGTTTGGGCCCGGTTACGACCGCCACAGGAAGACCGGAATCCGGGTGGCTTTAATTATCGCCGATGGATTGAATCTATCCACGATATTTACTGGGAGGGCATTGTTGAAGAGCCGGAGGCCATTACCAAGCTCGCAGGGCGCAGGCCGCCGTTACTGCCGCGCTTGATCGAGAGTACCCGCCAGCGGCTGCTCACGAGCATCGACCGGATGTACCCGCCGTGGACGGTTCAAGGTCGCGATGGGGCGGTTCTGAAGGCTGTGCTTTTGGGGGACAGGTCGTCTCTCGATTCGGCCACGGTGGAGAATTTCCGCAAGAGCGGCCTCTACCACCTGCTGGTCGTGGCGGGGCTGCACGTGGGTTTGCTGGCTTTGCTGGCGGAGGGCCTGCTGCGGCTGCTGCGGCTGCGCGAATCTTGGCGAGCGGCGCTCATGCTG
The DNA here is from genome assembly GCA_050745065.1 of Terriglobia bacterium. GTDB lineage: Bacteria > Acidobacteriota > Terriglobia > UBA7540 > UBA7540 > RH2-MAG17b. The sequence continues at coordinate 35,058 of JBOGJT010000182.1, read as the reverse complement.
CTCCTTCTTGTGATCTACGCCTCGCTCGTTGAGCAGAGGGCGCCCACGCTGCGCGCCTCGTTGATGATTGGCGTCTATCTGCTCGCCAGGCTTATTGACCGTTCGCAGCCCGCCTTGAACGCCATCGGCATCGCAGCGCTGGTCCTGCTTTTTCACCGGCCGGCGTGGCTGTTCGACTCCGGATTTGAGCTTTCGTTCGCGGCGGCGCTGTTGATTGCGGGGCTCGCGGTTCCGATTCTTGCCCGGTTGACTGAGCCGTACCGTCGCGCGCTGTGGCGTCTTTCGGCGCCGGAATACGATATTGCTCTTGCGCCGCGCGCGGCACAATTCCGCCTCGACCTACGAAGGCTCGCCCGCCTCGTACACCGTTATGCGCCCGGCGTCGACGCCGAAGCGGCTCTGCGTGTCTTCGGCGGCGCAGCCCGCTCTTTTATATGGATTGCCGACCTCGTCATCTTTTCCGCAATTCTTCAACTGGGCCTTCTGCTTCCGATGGCGGTGATTTTTCACCGTGTCACGCTGGCAGGAATTGGCTTGAACGCGCTGGCCGTCCCGCTGATGACGATTCTACTCGCGGTCGCCGTGCCGGTAGTGTTTATCGCCACTTTTCTTCCATCGCTTGCGATGCTTCCCGGCAAGTTTCTGGCGTTGATCATGCAGGGGCTTTTCGGGCTGACCGAACTGCCGCGAATGCCGCATTGGCTCTCATTCCGCGTTCCGGCGCCGCCCGCCTGGGTGGAGTGGGGGTTTGCGCTAGGCGTGATGGTGGCAGCGGTCGCGCTGCCCTACAGCCGCAAGCTGTTCGGCGCAGCAGGAGCTTGCGCCGTTGCGTTTGGGCTGTTGATCTCGCTGTCGCCGTTTCCGCCCGCGATCCCCTCCGGTGAATTTCAAATGACGGCGCTCGATTGCGGGGGCGGGGAAGGTCTGTTTCTCGTGTTGCCTGACCGCACCACGATTCTGGTAGGCGCGGGCGGAGGAAGCCGCAGACGACCGAGCGGGGGTGATCCGTTCCGCGCCCGCCGCTGGGATCCGGGGGAGAATATTGTTTCGCCCTATCTCTGGTCGCGCCGCATTAAGACGATCGACGTGTTCCTGCTGCTGGATTCTTCCGGCGACCATCTCAGCGGCGTGGCCTCGGTGCTGCGAAATTTCCGCGTCAAGGAGTTCTGGTACGGCTCGCCGCCGCAAGAGGCCGAAACGCTTTGGAGGCTGCTCGAAGAGCACGGGGTTGCTGCGCGGCCTCTTCGCGCGGGTGACGCGATGACGCGAGGACAGACTCGATTCAAAGTTATTTGGCAGATGCCAGGCTCTGCGCGGGGCACAACGTTTCGCCATGATCCGGCCGCTGGCTCCGTCCCGCGGCGCGCTTCTCAATCGCCTCTGCTGCTTCGAATATCCGGCCCTGACGGCTCGGTGCTGCTCGCCGCCGATTTGAACCGTGCCGGCCGGGCAGCGGTGTTGCGCGCACACCTTCCCATTAAAAGCACCGCGCTGGAAGTGCAATCAACGGCAGCGGATTCGACGTTCGCCGCGCGCGTGCAACCCGCCGTGGTGCTTGAAACTTCGCACCCGCGCGCCGCAGACGGTTCAGGGCAGGGAAGCGGGCCTTCCGGTGCGAAGGTCTACAGCGTGGAGAGCCGCGGAGCGGTGACGGTGGCGATGGAAGGCGGATCGATTTCCATTCTCGCCGAAAGGTAACAAGCTGTGCGCGGGCCGCCAAGCCAACGAACTTTGGCGTGGCTACGGCTGCGGCCCGCCAGCGGCTGCGCTGGTTGCCGGGATATGTGTCACGGACTGCAAGTTGCCGGTGATGGTGCCGATTAACATCATTGCCTTGATACGCAAGGGAAGCCGCTCGGTGTCATCGCCAATCCATATCAGCAGACGCCCCTTCTTTTTGTAGAGATCGCCCAGTGCTCGCGGCTCAAGCCGGAAAGCGTAGCGCGGCCCCATCGGGGTCTGAATCTTTTCGCGCGCTTGCACGTCCACGATCACCTCGTGTGTTTTTGATCCGTCATTCACGGGGATGTGAATCTTGTCGCCGACCCGCATGGGCTGGGTCCGCAAATCATAAAAAGCCGTCACGATGTCTTCGACGCAGGCTGGAATCGAGTTGTCAGCGTGCTTCCGAGGGTGGTTCGGCTTGCCCATGTCGCGCTCGTCCAGGATGGCCACTCGCTTCGCGGCGTCAAACACGATTCGCGTTTGCTTATGGCGCCTCCCCTCGTTGATCGTCCTGGTGATCTCCCGCGAGCAAAGAGTGCGCGGATCAAAAACCGAATGATAGGTGTTGTCGATCCTGAAGAGAAGTGAAACGAATCCGTCCGATCGCGCGGTCGTATCAATCGCGTACGCGTCCTCCGGGCCGGCGCCGAGCTGCTTGACCGTGCTCACAACCTGACCCGCCGGAAAGATCGACCAGGTTATGTTGTACGTGAGCGTTTCACCCGGACCAAAGGGCAGAGAAGGCCGTCCAGGTGAGGCAGCGGTGGCGGAGGGATTTTGCGCGGAGGCTAAACTTCCCACGAGGATCATTGCCGCGCAAACGGCCACCTTTCGCATGATCGAAAAATGCATAAGTCCTTAATTAGACGCCGGCGCAGCGAGAAGGGTTAGCCCGAACTCTGCGTCATCGTAACATCCATTTCACCGTAAGGAAAATAAAAATCGCCAGCCAACCCGCTGCCGCCTCGTACTCACGGTTTTTCAGGTATTGCCTCCAGCGGAACACGCCGTTTCCGGCGGCGCGGCGGCCTGGGATGGGGAGCCAAAGCGGCGCCTGCGCGGCGTAGGCGTCAAAGGCCTCCCCGAAGCGACCGCGCAAAAAAACTTCCTCGCGCCGCATAACTGGAAAATAAACCAGCGGAAACAGTAAGACGAAAGCAATGACCAATATCCAGGATGCGCCTGCGATCATGAAACCGGCGCCAAGGATGAAACTGCCAAGATAGAGGGGATTGCGGGTATAGCGAAAGGGGCCGCCCGTCGCCAGCGTCTTATTCTTTTCGATGTACCCGGCCGCGACGGCGCGAAGGACAAGACCCGCAAGAGCCACCAGGCTTCCGGCCGCGAGCAGCGTTTGCCGAGGCTGGCTCAACACCGCAAAGGCGATAGCAAAAGCAAAGCCTAGTGGAACTCGCCAGCGCGCCGCCCACGCCCCGTAACTATCGCGCACGACTTCTCTCGAGGCGTTGCTGAACGGCGGCCAAGACGTCATCCACAGAAATTCCTTCGAGAAACGCGGAGTGCTTCCGGCGTCTTGAATGGTTTACGAGAGCGTGATTCGAGACGGTTTCATCGGCCGCGGAAAACGGCCCGTTACGGGCAGGATCTGTCGGCCCCATGATCGCCACGATGGGAACACCTATCGCCGCCGCCAGATGCATCGGACCGGTATCACCGCCGATGAAAAGGCGCGCGCGGCGAACGAGAGCGATGTATTGGCCGAGCGTCGTCGGCACGTACCGCGCGCGCGCGCAAGCAGCCTGACGAAGAATGACAGCGATATCGCTCTCGTCGGCCGGCGATCCGGTCAGAATAATCGCCCGTTCAGTTTCAGTTGCAAACTCCGTTCCCTCGGTAAGACGCGCCACTCGCGCGATGAGCTGAGCGTACAAGTCCGGCGGCCAACGCTTGTCCAGCCAGCCGCCGCCCGGGTTCACCACGATGAATTCACGCGCGTTGATGCGCGCAAGCTGTGCATCGACGGCGCGTTCGTCCTCCTGGCGGCGGGGAAGCGGGAAGCACCAAGCCGTCGTACGCGCGCCAAGGCTTTCAACCAAGGCGAGATTTTCCTCCACGGCGTGCATCCCTTTTCGCAGCGTAACTTCGTCCGTATAAAACAGACCCGCGCCCGGCTCCCGATGAGCCGATCGGGCGTATCCGATCCGCCGTGAAGAGCGGCCCAGCCACGCGAGGATGCCTGTCTTGATTAAGCCCTGGAAGTCGATGACCGCGTCGTAGCGTTGGTCGCGCAGCCTTCGAACGGCGCCGGCCACCTCCGCGAGCATCCGAGCAGAAGCAAGACGCTTTCTCCATCCCAGCGTGTCGACCCGCAGCACCCGGCGGACGCACGGATTGCCCTCGAGCAAAACGGCATACCGGTCTTCAATCGCCCACGTGATTTCCGCCTGCGGAAAAGAGCCGGCTAGCGCGCAGACGGCCGGGAGCGCGTGCACAATATCGCCAATTGAGCTTAGCCGGATGACCAGAAATGCTTGGTGCGGGGTGGGCATGTTCGGGTGAAAAGAGTGGCTTCGCCTCGCATCACTTAGCGAAGCGCTTGCGGATATCAGCCAGGATATCGCGCGTCGAATGGCCCTTGGGATCGCCGGTGATACGGGTCGTCCCTCCCAGGCTCTCCATGACGCTGCGCTCCGGGACGGACTGCTCGGTGTAGTCAGTTCCTTTACAGTGCACGTCCGGGCGGAGGTGGAGGAGAAGCTCCTCCGCTGTCAGGTCGTCGAACACGATAACGTAATCCACAAATTCAAGCGCCGCCACCAACTCCGCCCGGCCCATTTCCGGCATGAGCGGGCGCCCTTGTCCTTTCAGTGCGGTTACGGCTCGGTCGCTGTTGACGCCGACCACCAGCACATCGCCTTGCTCCCTGGCCTCACGCAAGTAACGGATGTGGCCGACGTGCAGCAGGTCAAAACAGCCGTTGGCGAAGACCACGGTGCGTCCTTCGCCCCTCAATCGTTCGCCGAGGGCCGTAGCTTCCGAGCGCGGAATGATTTTGTCGATCATGTGTTCCGGATGGCTTCGGCAAGCTCTCTCGCCGTCACGGTGGCGGTTCCGCTTTTCATAACAACGAGACCGCCGGCACAGTTCGCCAGCATCGCCGAGTGGCGAAAACTCGCTCCGGCTGCAAGGCTGAGAGTGAACGCCGCGATCACCGTATCCCCCGCGCCGGTAACGTCCGCCACCTGATCCGAGCCGAAAATAGGCAGGAGCAGCGGCTTGGCGCGCGGCTCGAAGAGCACCATGCCTTCGCGGCCGCGCGTGACCAGCAGCGCCTTGAGCGCGCAGGCTCGAAGCGCCCGGTCCGCGCAGCGCGCAAGCACTCTTAGGTCATTTCCCACGCGCACCCCGAATGCAGCTTCCATCTCTGGCTCATTGGGTGTCGACGCGGTCACGTGATTATAACTCAGGATGCGGTGCCGGGAGTCCACCACCGCCGGCGGACGGCCCTCGCGGCGGGTCAGCAATGCCACCGAGCGGGGATCGCAGGCGCCGTACCCATAGTCCGAGACGAGCAGGGCAGAGAAACGCCCAAGCTGCGGGAGCATATACCGCGCGAGGTCTTGGCGCGTTTTGCCGTCGAGTGGGCGTACCGGCTCCCGGTCCACGCGCACGATCTGCTGCATGTGGCCATGACCAAGGCCGCCGAGCACGCGCGATTTCGTCGGCGTGTAGAAATCCTTTAGCCGCCGCACGCCGCGCGTCAGAACGCCCCTTTGGCGAAAATAATCAAGCAGTGCCGCGCCGGATTCGTCTTCGCCCACAGCGCCGGCCAAGTGGATCGTGGCGCCGAGGTCGATCAGGTTGTTCGCGGCATTTGCCGCCCCGCCGGGCACAATACGCTTCTCGCGCTGGTGGAGAATCAGCACCGGAGCCTCGCGTGAGACGCGCGCGATGTCGCCGTAAATAAACTCATCCGCCACGAGGTCGCCGAGCACGGCAATCCTCTGCTGCGAAAAACGTTCGATCGCCGCGAGCAGGGCCGAGCGGTCTGCCAGGCTAATTTCCATAGGATGACGAGAAATAAGAAAGCAACGGCCCGTGTCGTTTTACCGGGCGGCGCATACGTCGCGCAGGATGGGATGTGCGCAATCCTTCAATACCTCGCACGCGGGAAATTCGGCCAGGTCTGCGCCAAGCGCCGTGTCGTTACTGCCACCTACTTTCCCGCGCGGGGCGGTCGTGGGTAATGCCGAGCTGCCTCACCAACTCAAGCGCCGCCCGGTAGACCATGGCGACCGTGACGCCTTCCATGCAACGGAAGTCAATAGGGCAAACCCGCAAGCCGCAGGGGTTGCACGGGACGTCATGCTGAACCACGCGGGCGTACGGTCCGAACGGCCGTGTGGCGCGCGCATCGGTTGAGCCGAAAATGGCGACGACGGGCAGCCCCAGGGCGGCGGCAAGGTGCATCGGTCCTGAATCGTTGGTGACGAGCAGACGGCAGCGATCGAGCAGCGACATGGATTGGCGAAGAGTGGTTTCGCCCGCCATGATCAATGGCGTGTGCTCCATCTCTCTGGCAATTTCCTCGGCCAAAGGCTTCTCCGCGGAAGAGCCAAAAATTAAAACGTCACCGCTCAAGACTTCTGTCAAACGGTCGGCCAGCGCGGCAAACCGGTCGGGCATCCAGCGCTTTGCCGGACCGAAGGACGCTCCCGGCACCAGCCCCAATAGAAATCGTGGCCCCTGGATTCCCATGGATTCAAGGCGTCGCGTAGCCCACGCCCGTTCGCCCGGCAGCACTTCAATCCGCGTGTCGGCCAGGGGGCGCGGCGGCTCGGGCCGCGCGGTGATCCCGGCGCGAAACAGGAGATGAAGATAATAGAACGCCTGGTGGCCGTACACCGCCGCCGGAGGTGTTTCAATGGGATGGGTAAGCCAGGGAGCGCGGCCATCGCGGGCGTAGCCGACGCGCACCGGGATGCGTGCTCGCCAGACCATCCAAGCCGCATGGAAAGCGTTTTGCAAGAGGATTGCCGCGTCAAATTCTTCCTCTCGCAGTTGTCTCGTCAGTTTGGCAAAGCCGCCGGCGCCGCGGTGCTCGCCCTGAGGATCATAGATGATTTGCCGGTCGATCGCCGCGTTGTGTTCATAGACCCCGCTCACCCACGGCTTTGAGACCAAGACAATCTCAGACTCCGGGAATCTGGCGCGCAGCGCCTCGATGGCGGGTAGCGAGATCACCGCGTCGCCGATCCAGTTGGTCGAGCGGACGAGTATCTTCTTCGGTTCGCCGTTACCGTAAAAACCCAAGCGATTATCCTCTAGGGCAATGGGAGCAAACGCGCTTAACGCAAATCTATTCTGCCGGCATGGAGCGAGTATAGCAAAAGCGAAAGCCGCCGGGACCGGGTATATCCAGTTGGGAATTCTACAGGGCGATGCCGATGTGCCGTCAAGCCTCGCGCGCTTGTGCAAGACGCCGCACACCGAACTTTACCATGACCGCCGGATTGCTTCCATCATCACGCTAACACCCATCCAAAGAGCCAGCCCTTGCTCCCGTTCGAATCCGCTTTGCCTCTCCGCGCATTCCCCCGTAGAATAGCAAGTGATGATTACGCGCAAGATCGGCGACGGAGCGAAGATTGTCTTCGACCAGATTGTACGCTGGTTCGTCCGGCGGGGAGTCAATCCGAACATCCTGACCTCGGCGGGTCTGCTCATCAATCTGGTCGCCGCCTACCTGTTTGCGATCGGCTATTTCCGATGGGCGGGAGCGGTCATCATCCTGGCCGCCATCTTTGATCTTACGGATGGCCCTGTAGCTCGCATCAGCCACCGCGTGACTCCCTTTGGCGGCTTCCTGGATTCCGTCCTGGACCGTTACTCTGACCTGCTTCTCTTAGTGGGACTACTGGTTTTCTACAGCCGCGCCAGCCGGTTCTGGTACGTGGTGCTCGTGGCGGTCTGCATGATTGGGGCCATCATGACCAGTTACACTCGCGCCCGCGCGGAAAACGTGATCTCTTCGTGCAAGGTGGGTTTTCTCGAGCGGCCAGAGCGGATTGTGCTGTTTATCATCGGCGCGCTTGCCGACCGCATGGCACCGGTCCTTTGGGTGATCGTAATCCTCTCGAACCTCACTGTGTTGCACCGCGTCGTTCACACGTATCGTGAAACCGAGCGCCTCAGCGCGGGAACGGCGGGCCATTCGTAGCAGTCGGAATTTCTGAGGATTACATATTATCGTGACAGGTTTCGCGGCAACGGTGCTGTCTGAGCGCCGAAATGCCGGCGGCCAGCGGCCGCCGCTGCGACTTCGTTTGCTCCGCCTGCATTCGCGCGGCGGTAGGAACAAGGAATACTAGCGATGGCCGTTGAGCTTGATTTACGGGAGAAAGGCGCTCTGCACAACGGAGAACGGCTGGTCTCCGCAGATCGCCTGTTCATGCAGCTTCTGGCTTTTGGCGGGTGCTCCGACAGCGCGCCGCTGGTCAAGGCCCTCGACCGGGCGAGCTTTGAGAGCGTCCTCTACGAGGATATCCACGACCCGCGAGGTGTAGCACTGCTCACGTGGAGTCGCGATCCTGGTTTTTTCGTCGGCTCGGCGCGTAAATTCCTGCTCAACGCTCCATTTTCCTCGCTCACGCCCAAGCCGGAATATACCATGCTGGGCCGCACCTACGCGATCGGCCACGAACCGGATCTCGACGCGTGGCTACTCGATAAGCCTCGCCAAACGGCGTTGAACGCGGCGTGGCCGTGGGCCGTCTGGTACCCGCTCCGCCGTGCCGGGGCGTTTTCCGCGCTGGCGGCGGAAGAGAAATCACCGATCCTGAGTGAACATGGTAGGATCGGCCACGCATTCGGGGAAGGGGATTTCGCCCACGATATACGCTTGGCGTCGTTCGGCCTCGACAAGAATGACAACGACTTTGTGATCGGATTGGTGGGGCGAGACCTGTTTCCTCTCTCCGCCTGCATCGAGGCCATGCGAAAAACGCAGCAAACTTCCCAATACATTCAAAGCATGGGGCCGTTCTTCACCGGCAAGGCCGTGTGGCAAAGCCCCTTTTTCTGATCTCATAGCGGCGTCCCGCTGGTGTTTTTCCGGCGCGTCAAGCGGGCGTCTGCGAACGCGACTTGATCTTGTCGAAAAGGCTGCCAGCATTCAGACTCCACAATTCACCATTCCAACACGGAGGAACAAAATGAGGAAATTGATCGTCACGTGCACCGCTGCCACTGCCGTTGTCGCGGTCGCTCTCGCTTTAGGGCTGGTGTGCCTGGCCGCACCCGTGCCTGCCTCTAGCAACCCCAAGCCCGGCCCGCTCACCGGAACCTGGTCCTGCATTTCTCATGGAGGCCAGAACGGTGATATGAACTTTACGCTCGACCTTCAGCAGACCGGCGAGGACGTCACCGGCGACGTTTCGTCACCGATCGGTGACGCCGATCTCAGCTCCGGCACGTTCAAAAACAATCAGCTTACTCTCACCATCGGTGGCGAGGATGACCAGTACACGCTGACGGCCGCCTTCCACGACGGAACGCTCACCGGAAAGTGGTCCACGAGTAGCTCAGGAGACAAAGGGACGTGGGAAGGCAAGAAGGCATCCACCGGAAACCCATCAGGGGCGCAGTGATCGGCAGGATTGTGCGGGACCGAATTGCAGTTAACATAATATACCTTATCGGACGTTGAGATTCTGCCCGAACGGCGCGCCGAAAAGGTTTTCGCGAGCGCCCCGTTGTATCGTTGTCATTTCGCTTGGCGACACCGGCAAAGCATGAACGTAGGTCGTGGGCGGGCCACGCAAGCGACCTTACGGCTTCCGCCCTAAGCCGAACGACACGCCCCTGGAGTTTTTCATCACGCTGCTGGGCTTGTGGGCGGATTTTTCGCGCGACGCCGGGCCGGCTGGGCGGACCAACCGCGTAGGCTGCAAGGGGGCGCCAAATGCCCCAGGGCGGATTGAAAGACGTAAATTCCGCAGCGTATAATCATAAAGGGATACTGGAGGTTCGTGTAACGATGGCCTCGCGTACGATGTACGAGAAAATCTGGGAGGGCCACGTGGTCCGCGAGGACTCAGGGCGGCCCGCGCTGCTGTATATCGACCGCCACCTGATTCACGAAGTCACGTCCCCGCAAGCATTCGCAGGGCTTCGCGCGGCGGGACGAAAGGTGCGCCGGCCGGATCTCACGTTTGCGGTGATGGATCACTCGGTGCCTACGAAGGACCGGAATCTTCCGCTGGCAGACACGGTAGCGGCGGCACAGTTTGAGGCGCTCGCCCGCAACTGCCACGAGTTTGGCGTGCTGCTGTTTGACATGAATAACCCCAACCAAGGCATCGTGCACATCATTGGCCCGGAACTTGGAATTACGCAGCCTGGCCAGACCATCGTCTGCGGTGACAGCCACACGTCAACGCACGGCGCGTTCGGGACGCTCGCGTTCGGGATTGGCACGAGCGAGGTTGAGCACGTGCTCGCCACGCAATGCCTGCCGCAATTTAAATCCAAGACAATGCGGGTTCTTGTGGAGGGCCGCCTGGGGAAAGGCGTTACGGCAAAGGACGTCATACTCTCCATCATCGGCAGGATTGGAGTCGCGGGCGGCACGGGTCATGTGATCGAATACGCGGGCGAGGTCATCCGGTCTCTGAGCATGGAAGGCCGCATGACGGTGTGCAATATGTCCATCGAAGGCGGCGCGCGCGCCGGAATGGTGGCGCCGGATGATACGACGTTTGCCTATCTCGAGGGCCGGGCCTACGTGCCGCGCGGCAAAGATTTTCAGATCGCGGTGGAAAGCTGGAAGTCGCTGGCGTCGGATGACGACTCGAAGTTTGACAATGAAATCGAGCTTCGCGCCGAGGAGATCGCGCCGCAGGTAACCTGGGGGACGAACCCCGGCATGGTCACCAGCGTGACGGGCAGCGTCCCCGATCCCGGCTCGTTCAACGATCCCGTCGCCCGCAAGTCCGCCGAGCGCGCTCTCGAATACATGAACCTGCAGCCCGGCACGCGAATCATGGATATCCCGCTCGATCGCGTCTTCATTGGCTCCTGCACCAACTCCCGCATTGAGGATCTGCGGCTGGCGGCGCGCGTCGTCAAAGACAGGAAAGTTGCATCCTCGTTAAAGCAGGCGCTTGTCGTTCCAGGATCGCGGCGCGTGAAGGCGCAGGCGGAGAGCGAAGGCCTCGATAAGATTTTCACCGCCGCTGGCTTCGAGTGGCGCGACTCGGGATGCAGTATGTGCCTGGGCATGAACCCGGATATATTGCAGCCCGGCGAACGCTGCGCCAGCACGTCGAACCGGAACTTTGAGGGCCGCCAGGGCAAAGGCGGCCGAACCCATCTTGCCAGCCCCATGATGGCCGCCGCCGCCGCGATTGCGGGTCACTTTGTGGATATCCGTCGATGGGAAGAAATTCGATGATTTATTCGTCGGGTTTCTGACTAAATCGGCGCGGCGGAAGACAGAGAGAACGACGGGTAAGCCCACCCTGGAAACAGTTGATGCTATGCCTCGGTTCAATCGATGCGGTGGATCGCGTAAAGCTCTTGGTGGAGCTGGCTACACCGGTCGCTGCCGTAATCGCTGCATGGGTGGCGGTTTGTGCTTATTACCGCAGCCTTAAACTGGAGAGGGCGAAATGGCTGAAGGAACTCTACGAGAAGTTTTATGAGCGTGGCGATCTCAAAAGCGTCAGAGAATTGCTCGATGGCGGCGATCAAGCCAAGATTGTTAAACTGGTCGGCGATGAGTGCGCCGACTTCACAGACTATCTGAACTTCTTTGAGTTTGTCGCCTATCTGTGGAAGTCGAAGCAAATCAGCCTGGACGAAGTTATGGGCCTCTTTGACTACTATCTCAGAAACTTAAAGCAGCATAAAGAGGTTGCTAAATACGTTGCCGACCATGACAAAGGCTTTGAGCGACTCCGGGAATTGCTAGGAATGATTGGCCAAGGGAGTGGCAAGTGAAAGTCAGAGTTCCGGGAGCCAAAGACCATCCGTTTCTCTTTGTTTACGGAACGCTCATGCAGGGCCTCCATGGCGGCTTGCCGGAAATGGTTGGGGCAGCGTTAGTCGGCGATGGGACCATCGGAGCCGACCTATACGACTTGGGCGATTACCCTGGAGCCCAGCTCGCCGGCGGCGGTTCGGAACATTCAGTGAAGGGGAAGTTGTACCGTCTCAGTGACCCGGAACGCGCCGCCAGGGTTTTAGACGAATACGAGGAATATTATCCTTCCAAGCCCCGCAAGAGTCTGTTCATTCGAGAACTGGTGACGGTGACAATGGAAGACGGCAGAAGGCGAAGGGCCTGGACATACTTATACAACCGGCCGGTGGACAAGGCGAAATTAATCCCGAGCGGGGACTACCGCGATTGCGCCGCCGCTGGCCACGGGAGTTAACATGACGCCATTCACAAAACACACCGGCCTCGTTGTGCCGATTGACCGCGTGAACGTAGACACCGACCAGATTATTCCCAAGCAGTTTCTAAAATCGCTGACGCGCGACGGACTGGGGCGAGCGCTGTTCTACGATTGGCGCTATCTCGACGGTGAAAAGCCGAACCCGGAGTTTGTGCTGAACAAGCCGCGCTATCGCGGCGCCTCCATCATGCTGGCGCGCGCCAATTTCGGCTGCGGATCGAGCCGCGAGCACGCGCCGTGGGCCTTGTTGGATTACGGGATTCGCGCCGTGATCGCGCCCAGCTTCGCTGATATTTTCTCGAACAACTGCACGAAGAACGGCATCCTTCCGGTTCAGCTTGACGGCGCGGACATGGAGGAGCTCTTCCACCGCGCCATAGCCAGCGAAGGGTATCAACTCACCGTCGATCTCGAGGCTGGGACGGTGACCGATTCGCAAGGGTTGCGAGCGCGGTTTGAGATTGACGCCTTCCGGCGCGATTGCCTGTTGAAGGGCCTCGACGACATCGGACTGACGCTGCACGATGAAAATCTCATTGCCGCTTTCGAGAGAGCGCACCACCCGGCTGCCGTGAAGTACGAGGCCGTGGAAGGGTCCTGAGCGCGAACGAACCGCTCGGGATGAGGGCGATTTTCCCGCGGCTGCGCTGCCTGCCGCCCAGATCGAAATTCACAAATGAGAGAGGCCCCACGGCGCTAAGTTGTGACCGCGAATTCCCTTCCCGCATGACCGGCGCCGTTTATCACGCCCTGCGAAACCCAGACCCTATCCCGGTATTCAAGACAGATCCATACACTTCTGGAGAGAAAAATGACCTGTGTCAAGAGGACCCTACCTGCACTGATCGTCGCAACTCTTCTTATCGGCTCTTCCGTCGCCTTCGGACAGAACGTCCTTACGTATCATAACGACAACGCGCGCACTGGACAATATTTGCACGAAACCAGCCTGAAGCCTTCGAACGTCAGCAAATCCACGTTCGGGAAGTTGTTCGTTATTCCGGTGGACGGCAAAGTTGACGCTGAACCCCTCTACGTGGAGCATCTCGCGCTCCCCGGACGCGGGGATCGCAACGTTCTTTTTGTGGCTACGGAGAACGATAGCCTTTACGCATTCGACGCGAACAAGGGCTCACCGGTCTGGCATGTGCGCTTGTTGAAGCCGGGAGAGACGCCGTCTGACCGCCGCAACTGTTCGCAAGTGATCCCGATCATTGGCATCACGTCCACCCCTGTGATCGACTTGAAGAGCGGACCGCAGGGAACAATTTACGTGGTGGCCATGAGCAAGGACGACAAAGGCGATTACTTCCAGCGGCTGCACGCCCTCGACATCACGACGGGCCGTGAAGAGTTTGGCGGCCCGGTTGAAGTTACCGGCGAATACCCTGGGACGGGCCCTGCAAGCAAAAACGGCAAACAGATTTTCGATCCCAAGCAATATGAGGAGCGCGCCGGGTTGCTTCTGTTGAACCACGTCGTGTACACGGCGTGGGCTTCGCACTGCGACATCGATCCCTACACCGGTTGGGTGATGGGGTACAACGAGCGCACGCTGGGGCAGACGAGCGTGCTTGATTTCACGCCCAACGGCAGCGAAGGCTCTGTGTGGCAAAGCGGCGCCGGGATGGATGCTGACCGCCGCGGCAACATCTACTTTCTCGCCGCCAACGGAACGTTTGACACCACGCTGAACGCGTCCGGCTTCCCGGACAAAGGTGACTTCGGCAATGCCTTCGTGAAGCTTTCAACGGCGGATGGCAAGCTGAAGGTGGCGGACTATTTCGCCATGTTCAACGTGGTGCACGAAAATGACACCGACGAGGACCTGGGATCCGGCGGCGCGCTTCTGCTTCCGCCCATGAAAGACGCGGGCGGCCGCATTTACGATCTTGCCGTGGGTGCGGGCAAGGACCGCAACATCTATCTGGTGAACCGCGCGAACATGGGCAAATTCAATCCGCGGAACAACGAGGCCATCTATCAAGAGCTGCCCCACGCGCTGGGAGGGCGCGAATTCGCCATGCCCGCTTACTTTAATGGGAAGATTTATTACGGCGCCGTCAACGACCACATTCGCGTATTCGCCTTCAAAAATGCGAAGCTCCTTCCAAATCCGGTCTCCGAGTCCGCGGCCAAGTTCGTCTATCCCGGCGCTACCCCCAGCGTCTCCGCCGATGGCGCGTCCGACGGAATTGTGTGGGTCACCGAGAACGGCGATCCCGCCGTGCTGCACGCCTACGATGCCAATAACCTCGCGCACGAGCTTTACAATAGCGCTCAGGCCGGGACGCGCGATCGCTTTGGCACGGGCAATAAATTCATTACGCCCATGATTGCAGGCGGCAGGGTTTATGTTGGAACGACAAACGGCGTAGGGGTTTTCGGATTATTGAAGAGTGACGGGCGGTAGACGGGCAATGGTTACGCCGCCCCCGAAAGGGAATTTGTAAATGGACAACTTGATCGTTCACAACGGGGAAATCGTCTCTCTGGATCGAGCCGCGCTATCGCCCGGCCAGGCGGGATTGCTGCTCGGCTGGGGCGTATTCACCACGCTGAGGCTATACGGTGGCGTCCCCTTTGAGTTTAAAAGCCACTGGGATCGCATGGCGCGAGACGCGGCGCGGCTCAACGTGACGCTGGGCATGACTTCGGGCGTACTTTTGAAGGCGGTGGGCGACCTTGCCCGTGAAAATCATCGAGAAGAGGGCATGGCCCGCGTCAGTTTTGTCCGCAATTCCGGCGGCTCCTGGGCCGCGCCGGGAAGCCGACCGCCCGTCGACCTGCTCATTTTTACGCAACAACTGCCGGCGTGGCCCAAGTCTTACCGCCTGAAGACGCAGCCGGGCGCGGTTTTCTCAACCGGAGTTCTGGCTGGAGCAAAAATGCTATCTTGGGCGCCTAACTCGAGCTTCATGGAGGCGGCGCGGGCCGGCGGTTACGACGACGCATTGCTATTGAACGAGCGTGGCAACGTGGTTGAGTGCACTTCGGCGAATATCTTTGCCGTCCAAGCCAACAAAATTTTGACCCCGCCGCTGTCTTCCGGCTGCCTTCCCGGGGTGACGCGCGAGATCCTTTTGAGAGTCGGACCAAAACTTGGTTTTCAAATTGAGGAACAGGAGATCACGCCTGTATCACTGGGATGCGTGGACGAAGTTTTCATCACGTCTACCACCCGGGAGGTCGGTGGCGTGCGCGAGATCGCCGGGCATGGTGAGTATCCGGCGCCCGGTAAGGTCACAGAAGCGGTGGAGCAGGCATTTGGGCAATATGTGAAATCGAAGCTGTAGCGGCGGCGTCCCCGCCGCCGGTTTTCTATCCTTTCGACAGTGGGAACGCCGCCGCTGAAATACCGGTTTTCGTTAACCCGGCAGAATCATCGGCGAAACGAAGAAGAGCAACTCCTGGTTCTGGTCGTTCACCGAGCTCGATTTAAAGAGGTTGCCGATTACCGGAATACTTCCGAGCAGCGGGACGTAGGCGGCGGAGCGGCCCCGCGTGGTGACGGTGATACCGCCAAACACCACCGTGCCGCCATCCGGAACCAGCACTTGGGTGGTAGCTTCTTGGGTGTTGATGGTGGGACCGGTGAACACGCTGATGGCGCCGATTGAGGCGTTGTTCACGTAGATTTTAAGGAATATCTTGTTGTCCACCGTGACCTGCGGCGTCACCGACAAATCCAACGTAGCGTTGACGTATTGGATGGCGATCGTGTTGTTGATATCGGTTTGAATCGGAATCTGAACACCCTGCTGCACCTCGCCCAACACGTTGTCTTGCGTCACGATCGTGGGCCGCGAGATGGTCCGCGCCTGATCATGGGATTCCGCCGCGGTAATGGCGGCGTTGATGGCGTAGCGCGCCGCTGCAGTCGTGATGGAGAAGGCTCCAAACCCCGAGGCTGCCAGGGAGGCTGGCTGGGTGACGGCACTCAACGCCGGTAGCGGCGAGGCTGTTGGCGCAACGGCGGTGATTCCCTGCCCCGTTCCCGCGGCGCCGGTCGTAGGGCTCTTAGCGGTTCCGAAGGCCCCGCTCAACACAGAAGAGAGCGTGCGCGTGAAGGTGGAATTGGCCAGAATCACCCGCACCTGGATGGACACCTGTTTCGATTTTGCGTCCAACTGATCGATCACCGACTCGATGATCGGGATTTGGGACGCCACGTCAGTAACGATCACGGCGTTATCGCGCGGGTCAGCCACAACGCTCCCGCGCGCGGTCAGCACCGAACCCTTTTGGAAGGTCTTGAGGATTGTGGCCACGCCCGGAATCGGGGTCGTGTTGCTTTGGCTGGCGCCGCCCCCGCCTCCGCCGATTGAACCACCGCTCGTTGAGGGTTTCTGATCCTCGGCGTGCGCGTACTTCAAGCGGCGGAAGACGGTGACCAGGGGTTCGGACTCGAGCTTGGCGTCGCGCAACGCGGATTGGGACTCGGCCTCCGCCGTGAGAGTCTTCACCGTCGCAATGCGCAGTACATTACCCTCAAGCACCTCGCCTAAACCGTTGTTCTTTAGCACCAGGTCCAGCGCCTGATCCCAAGGCACGTCATCCAGCACCATCGTGACTTTCCCAGTCACGTCCGAATCCACGATGATGTTCAAACCGCTGACCTGATGAACCAGACGGAAGAAGTCACGGATGTCAACAGCCTTCAAGTCAAGCGAGATCAACTTTCCCGTGTACACAGGCGGAGATGTTCGAACGCCTGGCGTGGAGGGGATACTACTCAGGACGGGAAACGCTTGATCGGGACTTGTTCCCGAAAGGACCTCCGCTGCACGCAGCGCCTGCCGGGCCTGGGGAAGGAGGCTGGGAAGGCGCCCTGGAGGTGTTAGAGAAGCCACTTCAATGGGACGAGCCGGCGCGACCGGCGCGCTCTGGTTTTCGGCCGCCATGCGGCCGGAGAGGTGGGCCTGATCGGGTAGCGTGATGGCGGACTGCGGCGGCTGCGCTGCCTCCCAGTCAACCCGAACGGGCCGGGCGAGATCCACATTCTCATCGACGGGCGTCACCCGCCGTGCTGCGATGTCGGGTTGCCGCAAAGTTGCTTTCAACGCAGCGGAAGCGCGTGCTTCCCGCCCCTCCGTATGACGAGGTGAACTGACAACGGGGGATTTATTCGCGGCCGGCGTAATCGATTTGAAGCGCTGCCGCGATGACAATGTGGCCTCTTGATCCCGTCCGGCCCGTTTGGCCAGTTTGGCCTGACCGGGCCGTGCGGGCTGCAAACGTAGGGGCGTCCCCTGAAACTGGATGTGTACGCCGTTCTGGTCCGCGTGGGTCCGAAAAGGCTCCGCGGCGGAGAGGTCCGCCACCACCCGCGTAACCGTTGACGGCGCCACTTGAAATTGGTCCACGCGGACGTCTTCCAGCGCTCCGGCTTGGCTAGCCACCACGCGTTGGGCGCGCCCCATCTCGGTATTCTGCAGGTCCACGACGAGCCGCGGCGGATGGGCCAGCCGGAACGGCGTGATTTGCACGAGCCTTGTGGTTCCAACGTTAATCACCGCTTGGCCGTCGCTGCCTGAACTGATGGAGACGCGTGTGACCCTGGCTGGCGGTTCGGCGGGCGTGGCAACAGGAAGTACCGGTTGAGAAGCGGGGATAACCGGCGAACTGGCCGCCTTCGTCGCGGCAGGCGCTGCGGCGGCAGCGGCCAAAATGCGCGGATGGTTTGTGGCGGCGCGCTGTCTTGATGGCGCTAACATGACGATCGAACACAAACAGGCCAACACCAAGGCCGGCATCAGTCTTGCTTTCATTGTCCATCTCCCGCTTTCGGATTCAACCGCTTAACCACGAGCCGATCGCTCTCCCGCCCCGAATGGTCGCGCACCCGCTTTGTGAAGAAAACCTCTTGGGGGGTGATCCGAGTCACGGTGCCGTCGTAAAGCCGCTCGTTGTTGCGCAGAAAGTACGCGCGGTCCGTGTAATTGGTGACGACAGCGATCATCTCGCGGCCGGAGTTTTCGGAAACAATGCCTTCAAGCTTCAGATCGCCGATCATCAGACCACGCACTCCAGGCGGCAAATTCAAAGGCCGCTCGACGGCTGACTTGGCGCCGGCGGGAAGCGGGGGAGGCGGCAGCTTAAATGGATCGCGGCCTGCGGACTGGGTTGCAGGATCGCCAGCGCGGCTGGCCGCGATGGTCGCGGGTTCCCCGGCCGCGGCCGCCATTGCCACGTTCCCGGCCGAGGCGGGGGAACGATGGGCGGCCTGCGCCGCCGGAGCGCAAGAAGCCCACACCAGGATTATCCCAAGCGCGCATATCACGCCCCCAGTTCGGCGTCCAGAATATGGGTTCGTCATAAGCCAACCTATCCCGGCGATGGCGGCGTCTCGCGACCGTGCCGGCCCTTCTTCCCTTTTCATTTGAGTGCGTGCCGCGGCGTCGGCGCTCTACTTTCGCGCTCCGCGCTTGGTGGTCGGCGCCGGCGGAGGCGGGCTGTTAAAAAATGTGGTCAGGATGCAATTTGCTGCCACGGTCTCGTGCGGGCCGGGCCGATACGAACCCCCGCCGGAGGAGGTCGCCGATTCCAGCGTGAGGTCAGATACGTTCACAATCCTTGGGCTCTTGGCGAGACGGGAAAAGAAATCAAGCACGCCGTAATACGTGCCGTCGACGTGTACCTTGAAAGGCATTTGGGTGTAGTAGGTCTTCTGCTCGACCGGCGCCGCCTCAAGCGAGCGAACATAGACCGAAGTCGCCGCGCCCGTTCCGTAGATCATCTTTATAAACTGGTCCTCCGCTGGCTGATCCGGAACAATTTCGCGCAGCGCGGCCAGTTCCGTTTGCGCCTGAGCAATCCTCTGCTGCAGCTGTGTGCGCTGAGTTTCCAGCAGCCGCCCGCGCATGTTTTCCCGGTGCAGCGTCGCGACCTGCTGCTTCAGCAGCGCAGCCTGCGCCCGAAGCGGCGACACGAATTCGTAGAACACGACGATCGCGAGCACCACCGGCGCCAGGGCCAGAATCAGGCCCTGATGCATCGGCTCGAGCTCGCTGAATTTTTTCGAGGCCATAACGTTTTTCTTCCTCGTGACTCTGTGACGCCCGCGTCATGCCGCCGCTCGTTCGGTCCGGCAGAGCGTGCTATACACGACGGCATAAGTCAGCGGCGTTCAACTCTGGTGCGGCGGCCACTGGCCGCCAGCATTTCGGCGCTCAGACGGAGCCGCTAGGGCAAATGCCCGCCGCTGCAATTACACCCAGTTTCTATCGACCTGGTGGCCGCCCTGCGCTAGCGGAGGGGGAGGCCGGTAGCTCGGAGGCGGCCACTTCTACAGGAGGTTTGTAGAGGCAGTCCAGGTCGAACTTGAAGCTGACCTCGGTGCTGCGGTCATCTTCAAATACCCGCCGCAGCGCAACGTCGCGGAAAGAACCAGCGGCATCAAGCGCGGCAATAAAATTGGCCACGGCGTCCGCATTGTCCGACTGGCCGTGAATGTTTAAACGTCCCTTCTGAGTGTTCACGGAAAGCAGATAGACGCCGTTGACGCGGTCCGCCGCGCCGCCGAGAAGCGTCATCAAATCGCGCGGGCCCGTGCGATTCTCTTGCAGCGTCTGGATCACTGTAATGTGCTGGTTGATCTCCGCAAGCTGCGCCTGGTAGTGCTTGTTCTGCACTTCGAGAGCCGCCAGGCGCGCGGCTTCCAGCTTCTCAAGCGCCAACTGGCGGTTCAGCGTTGAAATGCCGTGGCTCGCACTCCAATACATCAAGCCCACCAATCCAAAGCAAACCACCAGCGCCAGCACGGGGTACAGCTCTTTCCGGCCCATCAGGCTGGCTGTCTCGGACGTCTTCGTTTCCGTCTCCCTCGCGGGAGCCTGAATCAGGTTGATGCGGATCATGCGGCGTCAAAACCTCGCAGTGCCAGGCCCACCGCAACGGTCATGCGAGGGCCAAGATCGTTAATAAATGCGGAATCAAATTTCCCGGGATTGAGGTGAATTTTCCGAAAAGGATCCAGCAGCTCTACCGGAACGCTGAACTCGGACTTGAGAAGGTCTACCAAGCCCTTGATTCGAGCCGTTCCACCCGCCAGGTAGATGGCTTGAATCGGGTCAGGTGAGGTTGTTTGCCGGAAGAAATCAAACGTCTTCTGTATTTCCATGAGCAGAAGCTCGGAAACAGACCGCAGGTGAGGCATCTCCGCGTCCGCCGCAACCTGGGGAAGCGCTTCGCCCATCTTGAGCTTTTCGGCGTCTTCAAAGCTCAGATCCAGCTCCTTCTGAAGAATATCGGTGTACTGATTTCCACCCACCGAAACGTCGCGCGTAAACAGAGGCATGCCGCCGCGGGTGATATTGATGTTCATCAGGCTCGCCCCGATATTGAGAAGGGCAATCGTCTGGCCCGGGGGTGGCTCATAGCTCATCTCGAAAGCGTTCTGCAGAGCGAACGCGTCTATGTCCAGCACCACCGCCGTCTTGTTGGCTTGGCTCAAAACACCCGTATGGCTTTGCATCTTTTCGCGCTTCACCGCGAGCAGCAGCACGTCTAGCCCGTTTCCCGCCGTGGCTGGTCCAAGAACGTAGTAGCTGAGATTGACCTCGGCCAGGTCGAACCGGATATGCTGCATCGCCTCGCGCTGGATTGCAGCCTCAAGCTCTTCCTCGGTTGACGCCGGCGTCGTCACGCGCTTTACGATCACCGAGTGGCCTGATACCGAAGTCGCCACGTTGGAGGCCGCGATCCGATTGTCGGAAAAAAGCTTTTCGATAGTTCCGGAGACAGACAGCGAGTCCATGATGGCCCCGTCCACGATGGTGTCCTGGTTCAGCCGGTCCATCGCCAGATTCACGAGTTCGTATCCGGCGCCCTTCGGCTCGAGCTCAACCAGCTTGACCGAGCTCGAACCGATGTCCAATCCTATAATCCCGCTCGTCTTCTTCCTTTTAGATCCAAACATTGAACTCCTTACGAACAGCGGACCGTCGCGCGCCGGGCCTGCCGCAGGTTCAACTGTTGACGGCTTTCCCGTTCCATCCAGCGGTCTAGAACGTCCTTCTTCAGCCTCCAACGGCTGCCCAGCTTAAAGGCCGGGATTCTCTCTTCGCCGAGATACTTGTAAAGGGTTTCCTTCGATAGGCCAAGGTACTGCGAAGCCTCGCGAACGTTCATGACCTCCCGAAATTTTGCCATCCCTTCGACTCTTCTCTGCCCGCCCGAACCGCGCCGCATGTTATGTCAACACGTTCTCTGCGGCGCTCTGGCATTGCCCCGTCCGGCAATTGATGAGGCGGTCTGATGCTGTTTATACTAGGTAATGACTACATTGTCAAGTCCATAATATATTATTTTCTTCTTTTGATCGAGATCGCAGAAGATCGTGGTTTGCCCCTTCTTGCAAATCGACGGGCGCAGCGGCCGTCACCCGTCAAAGCTGCCCCGCCGTAGCGGCGCTGCCCACCGGTTCGAGGTTACTCACCCCAATTCCGTTTCGCGGGGCGGCGCTGCGCCACGCGTTGGGGGTCGGTGCACGCGTTCAGTTCAAGCGTCACGCTCCGCCCGGCCGGACCCGGCCGGCACTGCGGCGGATAATCTATATCGGCCCGGATGATATTCCCATCAGTTCCGGTTATGCTCGTAGTGAAGGGGAGCGGTGTGATCGTGGACGATTACAGTGAGTACCTTCGGGCGGCCGACGGTTGGGAGGCCGAGTTTGCACGCAACCGGGTGCGTTACGGCGAAACCATCCATTGCCGGAGGGGCTGCAGCGACTGCTGCAGCCAGATGTTCCAAATTACCGAAGTGGAGGCGGCCTATATTTCCGCCGCCGTGAAAGCGCTACCGGCCGGGCGCTGGCGGGAGCTAAAGACCCGGGCGCGGGCCTACACCGCGGAACGGCAGGAATTGCTGGCCAGCCGCAAGACGCCCGACGCCTGGGGCGCCCTGCCGCCTCCGGGCCTGCGCCTTCCCTGCCCGGCTCTGGTTGACGGCGCCTGCTCAATTTATGAGCATCGTCCCATGATCTGCCGCAAATACGGAATCCCGCTTTACAATCCGCAAAAGCCCGGCCGTATTTTTGCCTGCGAGCTGAATTTTAAGCCAGGCGAGGAAATTACAGACCCTGACTTGGTGCAGATCCACACGGGACTTTACAATCAATGGGCGGCCGTTCAGGCGGATTACAACCAGCGCGGCGGACGCCGTGACCCCAAGCCGCTTACCGTGGCACGAGCCATCCTGGAAGACTTCGAGCCGTATTTGCCGAACCCAACGAAGGATGAGAAGTGACGAGAGAGTAGCAGAACTAGCGCGGCGCTACCGCTACACCAAGATCGTGCGTCATGCCGCTGGCGAACATTCACACGTAAGCGGCGAACGATGTAACAACGCTGCCATCGCGGTGATGACGACGGAAGGGGCGCTGTGGCCGTTTACCCGCTTCATCGCGTGAGGACACTACATTGCCACGTGAACTTTTCTCGACCGGTATTGATTCAAGCTCCGAAGGATTTGCCCAAAACGTGCGCCGCATGGCGGACCTCATGCTCGCAATCAAGAACGAAGAGGAAACTCTTCGTGAAGGGGGCGGCCAGAAGGCCATCGGCGCACAGCACGGGAAAGGCCGGCTGACCGCGCGCGAGCGGATTGCCCGCCTGATCGACCCGGATTCCGCGTTCTTTGAGCTGGGAATATACGCTGCGCACGGAATGTACGAGGAGTGGGGCGGCTCGCCCGCCGCCGGCGTCGTGACAGGGCTCGGCCGAGTCTGCGGCCGTCTGGTGATGATCGTCGCCAACGACGCCACGGTTAAGGCAGGCGCGTTCTTTCCGCTCACCGCCAAAAAAGTGATCCGCGCGCAGAATATCGCGCTCGATAACCACGTTCCCACGATCTATCTGGTGGATTCGTCCGGTGTTTTTCTCCCTCTGCAAGAGGACGTTTTTCCGGACACCGACGATTTCGGCCGGGTTTTCCGTAACAACGCCGTGATGAGCGCCCAGGGCATTCCGCAAATCACCGCCATTATGGGCATGTGCGTGGCCGGAGGCGCATACCTGCCGGTAATGTGCGACCACATTTTGATGACCGAGGGCAGCGGGCTATTTCTCGCGGGTCCGGCTCTGGTGCAGGCGGCCATCGGCCAGCACGCCTCCGCTGAGGAGTTGGGAGGCGCCCGGATGCACGCAGAGGTCAGCGGGACGGTGGACTTTCGCGAGGAGGACGACGATTCGTGCATCGAGCGGATTCGCGCCCTGGTGGACAAAATGGGCGCGCGCGCCGGGGCGCCCTTCAGTCAGGAAGAGGCCAAGCCTCCGGCTTATTCTCCGGAGGAAATTTATGGCATCTATTCCGCCGACCCTTCCCGCCAGTACGATATGCGCGAGATCATTGCCCGCATCGTGGACGGGTCCGTGCTGGAAGAGTATCGCGCGGGATACGGTGAAACCCTCCTGTGCGGCTACGCTCGCATCGGGGGCTGGGCCGTGGGGATTGTGGCCAATCAGAAGCAGCACGCGCATATCATTGCGCCCGCCAGCGGCGAGAAGAGAATGGAATTTGGCGGGGTAATCTACACGGAGTCCGCGGAGAAGGCCGCGCGATTCATCATGGACTGCAATCAAGCCCTCGTGCCATTGGTGTTCTTACACGACGTCAACGGATTTATGGTGGGAAAAGAGGCGGAGTGGAGCGGCATCATCCGCGCCGGAGCCAAGATGGTAAACGCCGTCTCGAACAGCGTCGTGCCCAAGATCACCGTGATCTGCGGCGGCAGCTTCGGTGCCGGGCACTACGCCATGTGCGGCAAGGCTTACGATCCCCGGTTTGTTTTTGCGTGGCCGACGGCCCGCTATGCCGTGATGAGCGGAGCTTCCGCCGCTGCCACGCTGGTCGAAATCCGCATACGTCAGCTCGAGCGCGAGGGGAGGAAGCTCAGCCGCGCGGAGAAAGCAGAACTTGTGGAATCCATCCGCTCCGCTTACGAGCGCCAGGCTGACCCGCGATACGCCGCCGCTAGGCTTTGGGTCGACGCGATCATCGATCCCGCCGAAACGCGCGAGGCCTTGATCTGGGCGCTCGAAGCCGCTGCCTTGAACCCGTACATACCTGAATTTAAGACGGGGGTGCTGCAAACCTGAGGGGATAATTTTACGACCTTTACGCCACGGCGATGCGCGGTTTGAGCAAACGTTGGCAACGGACGCGCCAACGAGATTGCGATGCTATCTTCTCGAGAGATTCCGGATTCCATATTCCGCATTCAAAATCTCCGCTTCACAATCCGGGATTCCATGGGGCCATGCGATGAAATACGAAAGATTCGAGGATCTCCCGGTGTGGAGGGTTAACATTGATTTGGCATCGGCAATCTACGCCCTGACGGATCGAGCCGTCTTCAAGCGCCGCTACTCGCTGCGGACCATCTCGAGCGCGCGGCAATTTCTGTTTCCAACAACATTGCAGAAGGCTTTGAAAGGGGGACAAAGCAAGAGCTATTGACGTTTCTTTATATCTCGCGGGGCTCAGCCGGAGAAGTGCGGTTGATGTTATATGTGCTCGAAAGCATCCCGGCATTTAACGAGCTCAACGCTGAAATTATGAATCTGAAGTCACGGACGGAAAACATCTCAAAACAATTGGGAGCTTGGTTGCGAACCCTGCGCGAGTCGGAAATGAAAGGTCAGCGCTACGTGACCGGAAAGGCGCGCCGTGCGGATCAGGCCGCGCGAGATCGCGCTGAGTTCCTCAAGGAACTGGAGCAAATTCGGATAGGTGCTGCTGCGAAGGCCTGACCTTTCGCTGCATCCGGCGACGCTGGACTATCCCTCAGGCTCGCGGGAATTCCAAGTATGGAGGGGGATCGCGGCGCACATCTGGAATTTGGAATCGGGAATCCGGAATGTGAGCATCCAGCGCCGCAGGTGTAAAACAACAACAAGATCTTTTCCGCGAAAGGTCGTTAAAAACGAATGGAAACGGTTAAAATCATTGAGTGCCCGCGCGACGCGTGGCAAGGATTACCGAAGGTTATTCCTACCGAAGCCAAGGTGGCCTATCTGCGGAAGCTGATTGAGACCGGCTTTCGCCACCTCGACGCGGTGAGCTTCGTCTCCCCCGCGCACGTCCCGCAGATGGCGGATAGCGAGAGCGTGCTGGCCAGCCTGAAAGCCGAAGGACTGCTTTCGCCGCGCACGAACGGGCACGCCAACATCTCCGCGCCCTTCGATGACGAGCCCCAAAGCCTGGAGATCATCGGCGTCGTGGTGAACCAGCAAGGCCTCGATCGCGCGCTCGGTGCGGCGGGCGTGACCACGGTGGGCTATCCGTATTCCGTCTCCGCCAATTTCCGCCGCCAGAACGCCAATATGTCGCAGTCCGAATCACGGGCTCTGGTTTCTACACTCGAGCAGGCCACGCGTGCCCGAGGAATCAAGCTGGTGGTCTATATCTCGATGGCTTTTGGGAATCCGTTCGGCGAGCCGTGGAGCTATGAAATCACCGCCGACGCGGTCGGATGGTTAAAAGGCGCTGGCGTCAAGACGGTCTCACTGGCGGATACGGTGGGCGTGGCGACCCCGGAAGACGTGGGCAGCCTGTACCGGCAGATTCTGCCCGCCGCAGAGGGGCTCGAGTTGGGCGTTCATCTGCACGGGCGGCCGGACCAGGCGGTTGAGAAGGTCCTGGCTGCGTATGAAGCTGGCTGCCGCCGCTTTGACGGCGCGCTGACGGGCCTTGGCGGCTGCCCGTTCGCCAGCGACGAACTGGTGGGAAACATCCCCACCGAAGTTGTGGTCTCCACGCTGGCCGCGAGGGGAGCGATGACGAGTATCGAGCCGTGGGGTATGCTCTCCGCCGTGGAAGCCACCAAAGCACTGCGAACGATGTACACGTGAAGCGGGCCCGTGCGGTTTATCGGGGTAAGCCTTCGTATCAGAAAGTGATATGAATGCCAAACTGCATCGTCCGGTTGCCGGTATTCATGAAGGACTGGGTGAGGAAGTCATGCTGGCCTTGGGCGTTCAGGGCGTCCAGCGCGTTCTCAGGAATCACTCCCGTGATGCCGGCGGCGGTAGCACGCGGCGAGAATGCGAATCCCGGCGTCGGCTGGGCCTGGGACGCGAAGGCGTTGCCGAGCAAGAAGCCGGGATTTGAGCGGTTGAAGGCGTCGTAGACTTCCCACCTCAACTCGATGTTCTTGCTTTCCCCCCAGCGAAAGTTTTTGATCAGCGCAAAATCGATGTCAAAAATTCCCGGCCCCGTCAGGATGTTGCGGCCGGCGTTGCCTCCGCCGCTTCCGAGTGGAACCTGCACAAATCGCGCGTCAGCGGGATTGATGGGATTACCCTGAAGGTCGAAATACCCTGTCGGCGAAGGCTTGATATTCGTGTACTGCTGCTGGGTTTGCGGGTTGATGGAGCGGCACTGCGTGTCATCGATTAAGGCTACGCTGGTAACCGGCGCGTGCGGGTTTCCGATATCCGGCCGGTCGTTGGTGAGGATGCCATCGCCGTTGGCATCGCCGCACGCCCCGAGCGGAATAGAGTTGAGGACGGAGAAGGGCTGCCCGCTCTGAACGGTGGCAATGCCGCTCAGGCTCCAGCCGCCGGCAACACGGCGCGCCAATCCTCCGCGCGGCGCAGGCAAGCCCCACACGTCAGCCACCGAGAGCCGGTTGCGCCGGTCGAACGAAGAGCTGGCCATCTCCGCCTTGAGGTTGCTCGAATCCTGCGGAAACGGCGTGATGGCCTCGACGGTCGTTTGCGTTTCAGGAGAAAGCAAAGAGCCGACAAAATCTCCCTGAATGAAGCGGATACCGGGACCGAAAATCTCGCTCGCGCTATCCAACATGTGGCTCCATGTGTAAGAAGCGGTCACACTCTGCGTACCCAGCCGGAAGTGCGTCACGCGCGAAGTCAGCCTCACCTGCAAGGCATCATAATCCGAAATCCCCCCGTTCGTGACCGAGGTGATATCCCCCTTGTCCGGATTGATTCGCGGGTTCAGACAATTAAAGCTGGCTCCGTTAATCAATAAACAATTCTGGTTCCACCCCTGGAATGGATTCTCATCCACACGCTGGTAAAGGCGGCTGCCGTGGTTGCCGTAATAGTCCGCCTCAAGCAGGAAGTTTTCGCCAAGCTCGCGCTGCACGCCGAGCGAATAGCTCTGGACGCGCGGCGCGGTGAGGTTTGAAGCCACGGTGTTTTCCGACGAGCAATTGATGAGCGGGACGCCCCCCAAAGGGCTGGTCGGAGCGGTGATCCTTTGCACAAACGTGCTGCATCCGCTGACGCGCACGTTGATATCATTCAGACTCATGGGCGCGTTTGGGTAGACGCCGCTCGTCGGGACGGCGGTCTGAATTTCGTCGATCCCGGCGCCCGCCTGGGTGATGGTTGAGATCAGCGGTGAGACCGGGCCGCTTTGCCAGATGAGTAAAGGGACGTTCAGTGGCATCGCGTTAAACATCAGAGCGTACCCGGCACGAATCACCGTTACCCGGCCGGCGCCGGGCGACCAGGCGAGCCCGATCCGCGGGCTGAAATGAAGATTGTTGCCCGTAATCAGAGGCGACGCGGCGTTGAGATGATGGATGCCGTTGATCGGCTGGCCCAGCTTATCCAGCCGGATTCCGCCGCTCAGCGTGAGGTTTGTGAGTGCGCGGAAATCGTCCTGAATGAAATAGGCGCTGTCCAATTCACGCAGCGGCAGCTCATCCTGGCCCTGGCCGGTGATGTTTCCCTCGGCATCGGTTTTGACGTTGGCGAAGGCTTGGAAAACACCCAGCGCGTGCGTCTGGCCGGAAGCCGGCTCAGAAATAAACTGACCCAGTCCACCCGCGATGCCCGCGCTGCCAAAAAAATAATGACCCAGGTTGGAGGGCACGTTAAGGATGTTGGTCTGTGTGCGCACAATGTCCGCGCCCCATTTCAGTGTGTGGCGTCCCCGCGCGAGCGAGTAGTTGTCCTGAATCTGAAAGATGTTGCTGTGCGCGAGCGTGGGGCTGGTATCCTGGCCCAGCGTAAATTGCACTCCTGCCGAGGGGAAGTTTCCCGAAAAGGCGCCGAAGCCGCCAAAATTGTCTGCGACGGTCGCCGCGGCGCGGCCGTCGCGCACGGACGCGGGCAGTCGGAACGCGCCCTGCCCCTGCGCGATGCGGCTGAACGCAGCGCGAAATTCATTTAAAGCATTTGGGCGCGCATAGCGCTCGTCAATCAGCAAGCTTTGGGTGCGCTGTTCGAGCAGCGTTTGCGCGTCCGCCATCAAGCCGAGGTCGCTGAACGCCACCTCGCCCGCCGGATCGAGTACCGATTGCGGCGTGCTTAAGTCGTCCACAAGATACCGGCCGTACAGAGAATGGGAATCGCTCAACTGGTCGTCGATGCGCACCGAAGCCTGATCGTCCTGAACGTTGAACGCGTTTCCATTCGGGACCAGATACGACCCGTAATTCACGCCCGAGGGGTTCGGCACGCCGGGCGATCCAGTAACAAAGCACGGGTTCATCGTACCGGGGGCCACGGGAGGTGGAGCGTTGGGATTGCCGGCGGGCGTCTGGGGGGCGCTGGCAAAGCAGCGGCTCGATTGAAGCGGAATCGTGCTCACGGAAGGGTCCGTGAGCAGAGCGTTCAGTGCCGGTGTGGACGGCATGCCCTTGAGCGCCGCGAGGCCCGCTGGCGTCGGTAACGTGCTGACCACCGGGAACACGTTGGAGAGATTCGCCTGCGCGTGGTCCCACTGATACGAGACAAAGTAGAATGCCTTGTTCTTCCGCAGAGGGCCGCCGAACGTCCCGCCGATCTTGTTTTCTGAATAGGGTGGTGTCGCGTGCAGCAGCGCGGCCTTCTCCACCTGAGTAAGCGAGTTGAACACGTTGTCCTGGCCGTACCAGAACAGCGAGCCGTGGCGCTGGTTCGAGCCGCTCTTGGTAATCACATTCACCGTGGCGCCGGTGTTGCGGCCAAACTCCGCCTTGGGCTCGCCGGTGATGATGGCATATTCGGAAAAGATATCGGGATTGGTAAATTGCGTGGCCGCTCCGCCGAACAGCGGCTCATTGTTGTTCACGCTATCGATGATGAAATTGTTGTCGCGGCCGCGCGACCCGTTGACGGAAAATGGAACCAGCGTGCTGGCAAAACTGAAGGTTGTGACACTCGATACGCCCGGCGCAAGCAGCGCGAGATCGTTGACGTCCCGCGTGAGCAGCGGCAGCGCCAGGATTTGCCGCTGATCGAAGTACGTCGTATGGCTGGGCGAATTGGTCTCGGTCAGAGGCGCGTTCGATCGGACGACGATCACGGATTTTGCCGGAGGCGTTTTCAACACAAAATCTTCACGCGTGACCCGGTTTACGTCTACGCGCACCGGCCAATGCTCCTCGGCCTGGAAGCCGCTAAAATCCGCGCGCACCTGGTATAGTCCGGGCGGAACTTCCGGAATCACATAATAACCGCGCGCGGAATCGGTGACGCCTTCGTAAGTCAAGCCGGTCTGTGGGTTCGTGGCGGTCACGCCAACGCCCGACAGAATTCCTCCCTGCTGGTCGGTGACGGCGCCCGCCAGACTTCCGCTGATGGTTTGCGCCCGCAACGGCAACGTCGCGATCGCCATCAACATCGCGGATAATACCGCACCGTATAACAGCCCAGGGGGGCAGATTTGCCCCTTTCGAGATTTACAAGGGTTCACTCTGAAAGTCCGATCGGTGTTCCCGGTTTGGGGTGGTACGGCCCGGACCGCGGATGGAAACCGCCGGGAACACACAACGGTGTTTAGCAAACGTGGCGCCAATTGTCAAGGCGTGTCGCTGAGTAGCGGTCGCGTGTAACCGCGGGTCGTTGTTTTTCAATCGGTGAAGCGCGCGTCGTCCGCCGGATCAGCGAGGATCCCGCGCTTATTCTCCGGCTGCAGCCGCCGTATTTGAAATCGCTTCTTCCGGTTTGCGGGCGCTAAACCGGAACGCCCGGCCCTGGGTTTCGACTTGCGGGTGGGTGAAGCCTGCCGCGCGAAGTCGATCGGCGAACGTCTGGGGATTAATGGCATTGAGCGTGTCCCCGATATGCAGCAGCCACATGCGAGCGCTCCAAACGCTGTCCTCGCCGGCAAACTGGCCGCCCGGCTTCAGAACGCGCAGCACTTCGCGCAGCAAGTCATCCTGCAGGGTTTGGCGGGGTACGTGGTGCAGCATGGTGAGCGAGATAGCGCCTGAAAACGAAGCACTCTCAAACGGCATGGACGAAGCGTCGCCGCGAACGATCGTGGCGTTCGTCCTGCCCGTCCGCTTGCTTGCCTGGCGGGCAAGCGTTGGATCAATCTCAAGCGCTGTAAGCCGCTTGGCGCGCCGTGCGAGGATTTGCGTTGTAATGCCCGTTCCCGGGCCCACCTCCAGCACATCATCGCCGAGGCTCACGCCATCCAGAACCCACGGCAACAACTCGCGCTCAAGGTTCTTCTTCCAGGATTCCGAGCTGCACAGCCAATGGTGAATGCGATTCATAAATTCATGCGCCTCGCTCCAAAATGGATCCGTTGAGAAGCCGCTGATTGCGCTCCGCGGGCTGCGGGCAGCGCGTTACGAGGCTTCGATTCGTTCTAGTCCGTCGAGATAAGGCCGCAGGGCTTCAGGAATCAGGACAGAGCCGTCGGCCTGCTGGTAATTCTCCAGGATGGCGAGCCACGTGCGCCCCACCGCGATGCCACTTCCGTTGAGCGTGTGCACAAGCTCCGTCTTGCCGTGCCCACGCCGGAAGCGGATATTGGCGCGCCGCGCCTGGAACGCCTCGCAGTTCGAGCACGAAGAGATTTCCCGGTACTCGCCGCTCGAGGGCAGCCAGACCTCAAGATCGTAGGTCTTCGCCGCGCTGAAGCCGAGGTCACCGGTTGAGAGCGCCACCACGCGATAAGGCAGGCCAAGCCTTTCGAGCACCGTCCCGGCGTCGCGCGTCATGCCCTCAAGCTCGTCGTACGATTGCTCGGGCAATGCGAACTTCACCAGCTCGACCTTTTGAAACTGATGCTGGCGGATCAGCCCGCGCGTGTCCTTGCCGTACGATCCAGCTTCGCTGCGAAAACACGCCGTCCAGGCGCAGTACCGGATGGGCAGCCGCTCGGCCTCCAGCACCTCGTCACGATAAAGGTTCGTCACCGGCACTTCCGCGGTCGGAATGAGCCAATAATCCGTCCCTTCGATCTTGAAAAGGTCTTGGGAAAATTTCGGCAGCTGGCCCGTACCGAACAGCGTGGCCGAGTTTACGATGAATGGCGGGAAAATTTCGCGGTAGCCGTGCTCGCGCCTGTGGAGATCAAGCATAAAGTTGGCGAGCGCGCGCTCGAGCCGGGCGCCCACACCCGCGTACACCGCAAAGCGGGCGCCCGTGATTTTGGCCGCGCGATCAAAATCCAGGATGCCAAGCGTGACGCCCAGGTCCCAGTGCGGCTTGGGCTCAAAGTCGAACTGGCGCGGCTGCCCGAAACGGCGTACCTCCTGGTTATCTGCCGCGCTTTTACCCACCGGGACGGACTCGTGCGGCAGGTTCGGGACGCGCTCTAAAACTTCCCGCAGCTTTTCGTCTTGCTCTCGCGCTTTCTGGTCCAGGGCGGAGATTTCGCTGCCCACCTGTTTCATTCCGGCGATCAGCGCCGACGCGTCCTGCTTTTGCTTTTTCAGCGCCGCGATCTCATCGGACGTTTTATTCCGGCGAGCTTTGAGGGCCTCGGCTTCAATTAAAAACTTTCGCCGCTCGCCGTCGAGTGACACAAAATCCGCCAACAAATCGGGCGAGCCGCGGTCGGCCAACTTTTGCCGCACCAAGTCCAGGTTGTCGCGGACAAAACCAAGGTCCAACATCGGATCAACACGCTCCCTCATTTTCCCGCGTTCTTACAAGGGCGGGGCGATATATTCGCAGAACATCATTTGACCACAAAGGCACCGCGACACCAAGATAAGGATAGATTGACGCCGCTCCTTGCGCCTTGCACCTCGTTGATCTGCGCGTGATGCGGTGATTCTGCTCAGGCCTTAATTCGCCGCAGCGGGTGTCACGTTCCAGCCGTTCACCTCGACGACCGGGTGCGCGCCGCCAAGCTCGGACTCCCGGTACTCGGCAGTGACCGCCCGTTTCTCGCCCGGCATCAACTCAAAGTCGTTATCCTGCCAGATGGCGGGATGAACGTCTTCCCCGCCCCGGCCTTTCAGCACCGTCAGATGAACAAAAAAGGCCAGATGCGACGTTGGATTCTCCACCGTGACCAGTTCTTTCCCCGCCGCGCCGCGCGCTTCATCTCGCGCGGAGACTCGCAGCTCCACCTTGGGCAGCGTTTCCAACCCCGTCAAGTCCGCGTAAGACGAGAGCGGCGTGTAATACCACCGGGAGGCGCTTTCGTCGGAAACGTCCGGGTGGGTCGACAACCAGTAGAAGTTGCGGCTCACCACTTTCCCCGCCGGGTCTTTCAGCGTCAGGCGGACGAAGTATGTTTTGGATAGATCGGGAATCGACGGAAGCGTGAAGGCCACGTTCGAGCTATCCGGGGAAATATTAAGCGAAGCCTCTTTCGAGAAACGCTGCCTCAGATTGAGATCATAAACTGCGGCCGCGGCCGTGTAACCCGTATAGGAATGAAGCGTGGAGTTTACGACCGCGATGGTCTGGTTGTCGTAGGAATATTGCACGTGGAGCGGCTCGCAGGCTTTCTTCGTGCCATAGTAGCCGCCACCCGGGCGCAGGTAGTAGTCGAAGAGGTGCCAGATCATGGACGGCCACGCGTTGTTCAACATCCACTGGATCACGCCGGTTGAGATGTACTTGTTGCGGCCATAAGCTTCAAACATCGCGCGCTCGCTTTCGTAGTCCATCACCTGAGCCTTTTCCACATAATCTTCGAGCGTGTCTGCTGCTCCGTAGCGCTTGTCAAGGATCATCGAGTAGTAGCTCATGTCCTTGAAAACCCCGCCGCCCGTGTGGTCAATCCACACGTCGTTGATCGGCCAAAGGTCGCTGGCCGGCAGCATTTCTTTAAGGCTTGCGATCACCGGCACCGCCGCACCCGCGCTGGTTTCGGTGTTGAATCCAAAAGCGCCGCCGTGTTGGTGGTCATCGTACCAATAGGACGGCGCGACGTACTGGTAAGGCCCCGACATTTTCACGCCCGTCAAGCCTGCGCCAGCCGTCCGGCGGGCGGAAGCGGCGGCGACCGTCGGGTTGGGCCAGTGCTCGTCGCGGAACACGCTCAGATACACCGCTTCGGCCTGCGCCGGGGGGGCGTTGTCGCTGCCGTAAAAGAACGCCAGAACGCAGGGATGGTTGCGCAATCGCAAAACCTGCGAGCGCAGGGACTCACGCGCGACCTCGTAATCTACTGGCTTCCATCTCTTCCATTGTTCCCAGTGCGAACAGCAGCACCAGCCGGCGATTACCAGCATGCCTTCGCGGTCACAGACGTTGAAGAAATGATCGTCCATCAACTTGCCTTCCAGACGGATGGTGTTCAGGTTCATGTCGCGCGCGTAGCGGATCTCGTCTTCAACTTTCTGGGGCTGTGAGCGCAGCAGCATGTCCGGCGACCATCCTCCGCCGCGAATCAGAATCTTCTTCCCGTTCACGACAAAAAACCGGTGATTCTGAGCGTCCAGTTGGGAAGTGATCTCGCGGATGCCAAACTCAGCACTCTGCCGGTCGGACGTTCGCCGTCCGATATCAAACTCCAGACCGAGGTGCTCGATGTTCTGCGGCCCGTATTGCCAGGGCCACCAAAGCTTGGGGTGGGAAAGGTTAAGTTGGGCATACGCCGCCGGCGTGAACACCACGCGCTTCGATTGATGCGGCGCGAGCGAGACGTTCTGGGAAAGCGCGATCGCTCCGATTCTGGCTTTCAGAGTACCGTTAACGGCGCGGTCGGTTGCGTTGGCCACGTCGGCCGCGACGGTCAGATGCGCGGCGTCGAGCGACGGCAGGTCTAGCTTCGTCATAACCTGCGGATTGCGCACCGTCACCGGCCCGCTCGAGGTCAAATACACGTCGCGAAAAAGGCCCATGTCCTTGTCAGGAGGCAGAGGGTTCCAGTCGACAAACGTGATGGCGAGATCAGCGGGCGTGGGGGCGAAGACCTCAACCGCCAGAGTATTCGCGGCGCCGGGCTGGGCATCGTCAGTCACATTAAATTCGTAGGTACGGCGCATCCCGTTCACCTGGTCCGGGTTTGCCACCTGATGACCGTTCAGCCAGATGTTGGCGCTGTTATTGATCCCGCCAAAGTGCAGCCACAATTCCCTTCCCTTCATGCCGCGCGGAATGTTGAACTGAGTGCGATACCACCAACCAGGCCGGAAAGGGCTATCCTCCGGCATGGGGATGCGGGAGAAATTGGCGCCGATCGGGTAGGTGGTTCCGGGAATCGATCTGAGATTCGTGCCAAAGTCCGGGTCGGGATAAACCTTGTTCGCAACTAACGCCGCGAGTACCGTGGAAGGAACGCTGGTGGCGTACCACCCGGACGTCTGGAAGCCGGAGGTGGAAATCACGCTGCCTGCCTCGGCTGCCTTGGCGGAGGATTGAACACTCCAACCCTCCCGCAACACCAGTCTGCTCCCCGGCCGGCTAAAGCTTTCGTTTGGCTGCGCTGCCGCCGCTCCGGGCGTCGTCCCCACCAGTACGCTGGCGAGCATCAGCAGGATCATGGAAGTAGCTTTCATTTCGCGTCCCTCACGGTGACTTTTTTAAGTTAGTTTAAGAACAAAACAAGTTACTCGTTGTGCCGGAATAAATCAAGCGGGCCTCCTGCGAAGAGGGCGCGCGACTTGGAATTTAACCAATGGAAGGGCTTGGATGGTGGACCTGGTCGGGATCGAACCGACGACCTCATGACTGCCAGTTGTACGGAAACACAGAATCAACAACTTGCACGGAATGTCACAGTGCGATACAAAACGCTCCAAAGCGGCCATTTA
>JBOGJT010000181.1:0-4452 GCA_050745065.1 Terriglobia bacterium | reverse complement strand
CCTGTTGATGTAGGCTACAAGGAGGACGCACGCCTCGCGAACCTTTATCAGCAGATCGAGCAGCGAGTCAGCGCGCAACCCGGCGTGCGCGCCGCCAGCGTTTCATTTTTTACCTTCAATCAAGGCGCGTGGGGCGACGACGTTATAGTGCACGGACGCGGCCCGACGCCCCAAAACAATCATAACGTCATACATAACGTCGTCGGCCCGGGTTATTTCACCACGATGGGCATTCCGTTGCTGGTCGGTCGCCTGTTGAGTCCGCACGACACCGCGACCTCAACCAAAGTCGCCGTCATCAACGAAACGATGGCACGGCAGTTCTTTCCGGGAGGTTCGCCCATCGGCCGCCGGTTCGACATTGACGATGCCAAGCACGACTCGAATATTGAAGTGGTTGGCGTGGTGAAAGACGCAAAATATATGAGATTACGGGAAATGCCTTATCCCGCGGCTTATTATCCTTACACCCAGATCAATGGGTATTACAACGACTTCGAGGTCCGCTACTCGGGCGATCCGGCGGCCATCATCTCCGAGGTGCGCCGCGCCGTCGGTGAGGTAGACCGCAGCCTTCCTATCACCTATGAGAATACGCTCGCTCAGCAGGTCGACCAATCCATTGCCAGCGAAACCTTGACTGCCCGGCTTTCGGCTTTCTTCGGCTTGCTCGCGGTGTTTCTGGCCTGCATTGGCATCTACGGACTCATGTCCTACGCCGTCACCCGGCGGACCAATGAGATCGGCATTCGCATGGCGCTTGGGGCGAACCGCCCGAGCGTGCTCTGGATGGTCATGCGCGAGAGCCTGATTCTGGTAGGGCTCGGACTTGCCATTGGGTTGCCGGTGGCGCTGGCGGCTGACCGGCTGGTTTCCAGGATGCTTTACGGCCTCAAACCTACTGATCCTCTCTCCATGGTGGGCGCGGCAATACTTCTGCTGGCGTTCGCGGTGCTGGCGGGTTACCTGCCGGCCCGCAAGGCTTCGCGGGTTGATCCCATGGTGGCGCTGCGGAACGAGTAAGCCGCGGCATATAGTCCTCCGCGTGCCCTCTGCGCTCCGTGGTGAAGGGCGCTCACCACATAGAACGCGGACGCAACGCCCCCCGGGAGTCGGCATTGCCCCCCGACAACTCCCTGCTTTATTTTAATTTTATCTTGACATCGCCCATCGCGCGGAGTACATTAGCACTCTGGGTGGGTGAGTGCTAACCCAGATCGAAGTCGCAGGACATATAACAAGCTGAGCAATAGCCATCAAACAGGGACTGTGAACTACCGCTTTTCCCATCTCCGTTTTAAGCGGTCGCGGAAACACGCCCTTAGACAACGTATAACCATAAGCATCGAAAGGAGATAGCAGATGAAAGTAAGGCCATTACATGACCGGATTATGATCAAGCGCATTGAAGACACGGAAACCGTGAAAGGTGGAATCATCATCCCGGACACGGCGAAGGAAAAGCCGCAGGAAGGCGAAGTGATCGCGGTGGGCAACGGAAAGAAGACCGATGAGGGCAAACTGATTCCGCTCGACGTGAAGGCCGGCGACCGGATTCTCTTCGGCAAATACTCCGGCACCGAGATCAAAGTTGACGGCGACGAGCTCCTCATCCTGCGGGAAGACGAAGTTCTGGGCGTGCTCGAAAGCGCCAAGCATTCTGCCGCCGGCGGCAAGAAGTAGCAGACTCCCGCGCGCAGCCGGATTGCGGCGTGAGCGGCGGAGAAACGATACCTGAAAGCCTCTTGGTCTATCGAGAGGGCAAAATAAGCTTTGGAGGAAAGGAAATATGGCAAACGCAAAACAAATTGTACATGGCGAAGAAAGCCGCCGGGCGATTCTGCGCGGTGTGAACCAACTGGCGGACGCGGTGAAAGTGACGCTAGGCCCCAAGGGCCGCAACGTGGTTCTGGACAAGAAATTCGGCTCGCCGACCATTACCAAGGATGGCGTGACGGTGGCGAAAGAAATCGAGTTGAAGGACGCCATGGAGAATATGGGCGCGCAGATGGTGCGCGAAGTGGCGTCGAAGACGTCCGACGTTGCCGGTGACGGCACGACCACGGCGACGGTACTGGCTCAGGCGATCTTCCGCGAGGGCGTGAAGACGATTGCCGCGGGCGCGAACCCGATGGCTGTGAAGCGCGGCATTGAGACCGCGGTCCGCACTCTTTGCGGCTACGATGAGACGGGCAAGGATGGCAACAAGAAGCACGTCAAGGGCGAGCTCGATAAGTTCTCCAAAGAGGTCAAGGAGAGCACGATGATCGCGCAGGTGGGAACGATTTCCGCCAACAACGATCACACCATCGGCACCATCATTGCCGAGGCCATGAAGAAGGTGGGCAAAGACGGCGTCATCACCGTGGAAGAATCGAAGACAATGGAGACGGCGCTCGAAGTGGTTGAGGGAATGCAGTTTGACCGCGGTTATCTCTCGCCGTACTTCGTTACCGACCCCGAGCGCATGGAGTGCGTGCTGGAGAACGCGCTGATCCTGATTCATGAAAAGAAGATCAGCTCTATGAAGGATCTGCTTCCGCTGCTCGAACAGATCGCGAAGGCGGGCAAGCCGCTCGTGATCGTCGCGGAGGAGGTTGAGGGCGAGGCCCTGGCAACCCTGGTGGTGAACAAGCTGCGGGGAACGCTGCAATGCTGCGCGGTAAAGGCGCCCGGATTCGGCGACCGCCGCAAGGCCATGCTGGAGGATATCGCCATCCTCACCGGAGGCAAGGCGATCTCTGAAGACTTGGGAATCAAACTCGAAAACGTGAAAATCGAGGACTTGGGCAAAGCCAAGAAGATCACCGTCGACAAGGACAACACCACAATCGTTGAGGGCGCGGGCAAGACCTCGGACATCGAAGGCCGGGTGAAGCAAATCCGGGCTCAGATCGAAGAGACCACGTCTGATTATGACCGCGAGAAACTCCAGGAACGCCTGGCGAAGCTCGTGGGTGGCGTTGCCCAGATCAAAGTTGGCGCGGCGACCGAAACCGAGATGAAGGAGAAGAAAGCTCGCGTTGAGGACGCCATGCACGCAACCAAGGCGGCCGTTGAGGAAGGCATCGTTCCCGGCGGCGGCGTGGCGCTCACCCGCTGCATCCCGGCGCTTGACAAGCTCAAGGCCGAGGGTGACGAGCAGATTGGCATCAACATCGTCAAGCGCGCGCTCGAAGAGCCGCTGCGCATGATTGCCCATAACGCCGGGCATGAAGGCGCGGTGGTGACCGAGAAGGTCCGCAGCAATCAAAACGTCAACTACGGCTTCAACGCACAGAGCGAAACCTATGCTGACCTGGTTGAAGCGGGCGTGATTGACCCCACCAAGGTCGTCCGCACCGCTCTCCAGAACGCCGCTTCCATCGCCTCGCTTATGTTGACCACCGAAGCGCTGGTTTGTGAGATTCCTGAAAAGGAAGAAAAGGCCCACGCAGCAGGCCCTGGCATGGGTGGCATGGGCGGCGGAATGTACTGAGGTAGTAGGCAGTGAGTTTGGCGCATCGCTTCGGTTGTGCGGCGGCGCGGATTTTGTGGAGAATCATCGAGGGGCGGGAAGCGATTTCCGCCCCCTCTTTTTTTGTGTGTCGGCTTCCAGAGAATCTCTGATAAATCCGATCCGGTCTAGCAATGGCCGGACGCGATTCCATAAATAAGCGCCTTGCTCGACACTCCTCGTAAGGGCGGCGCATGGCAAGCACCACTGGCCTCGCCGCGTTCGCGGCCTCAGACGGCGTTGCTTCCGAGGATAACTCAGGTGGTTATTAGCTCCATGACCGCGTGCATCTGTCGAGGCACAATGACTATTCTGAAGGTGATGTGTTCAAATAGACTGGAATTTGCCAACGAAGGGTGAGGTGTCCATGGGAACGTTGGATGAGCAGCCTCGAGCCGAAGACTTAGAGTTCGCACTGCCTTCAAGCCTGGGCACGGATGATCAGATTCCTGCCTACGTGTGCCCGAATTGCCACGCGCGACTTAAAGAATCTCCGAAAAGCTACGCGTGCGCCCAGTGCGCGTCCCTATACCCGATTACGCATGGGATCCCCGATTTTTGCCCCCAAACGGACCTCTACTGGGGCGAGTTGTCGCCGGAGGAGATGCGTGAGGTTGTCGATTGCGCCGAAGAGTATGGGTATGAGGAGGCGGCCGCGGTTGCCAGCCGGCACGATCCCGGTCTGCGCGAATATCTACTCAGCAAGTTCCGGAGCGATTGGATATTCCATTGTATTCCCCTCTCAGGATGGAAGACATGCCTTGATGTAGGAAGTGGCTGGGGAACACTCAGCCGTGCTCTGCTGAAATACGGCATGAAGGTGTGGTCCTTGGAGGTCATGCGGGAGAGGCTTGCGTTTCAGGACGCGTTCAAGCGCTTTGAGAAGCTGGACGACCCATTGGATAATCCCGTTGGCAGCGACAAGATCAAAGCTCCCGTCGGCGAAGGGAAGCCGG
>JBOGJT010000180.1:0-8131 GCA_050745065.1 Terriglobia bacterium | reverse complement strand
CGCATACGAACGCCTCATTCATGGCGTTCGCCACCTCGGGGTCCTCAAACGACTCGCGTTCCATCACGTGGCACCAATGGCACGTGGAATAGCCGATTGAGAGAAACACCGGTTTGTTTTCGCGCCGTGCCGCTTCAAAGGCTTCGGGTGTCCACGCGTACCAATCGACGGGATTGTAGGCGTGCTGCAGAAGGTAGGGGCTCTTCTCGCCAATAAGCCGGTTTGGCCGCCGGTGAGAAGGTTCTGTTTCCATTTGCCGCTGCGCCGGAGTCTGGTCCATGAGAGCGATAAAAAGGTAACATTATTTAAGAGAGAGCGGCAAGCGTTATGAATTTGTTGTTGGAGCGCCCGAAACCCGGCCGGACAACTCCGCCAGCGCGTTGCGGGCAGGCTGCTCCATCGCGGACTTATGACGTCATGTATAGATGCGGTATTCGTGCACAGGCCCCCGCCTACCCGCCGGGCATAGCGCTTTACTGAGCCCCCGGCGCAAGAAAATGGGTGTAGGGGCGGCTTCAGAATTTCACGAAGGAATGCGGCAGATTCACCCGCAGTCTGTCGTAGTTTGACTTATCCCGACCCTACCCATAAAATCATAATGTGGTCGTTCAGCAGCGGCGCAGGCGTGTGTGCGGCCGCAATTCAAAGCTATGTTTGATACGCTCCAGGATAAGTTTCAAAGCGTCTTCAAGGCGCTCCGGCTGCAGGGCGCGCTGACCGAAGAGACGGTTGACGAGGTTCTGCGCGAAGTGCGCATCGCGCTGCTTGAAGCCGACGTGAACTTCAAGGTGGTGAAGGATCTCCTCGACCGCGTCCGCGTGAAGGCGTTGTGCGTGGATGCCGGCTCGAATCTGACGCCCGCGCAGGAAATCATCCGCATCGTACGCGATGAGCTGATCGAGATTCTGGGGCGTAAGGAATCGCTGCTGTCGTATTCCAAGGAGTATCCCACGGTTTTCCTCATGGTGGGACTCCAAGGCGCGGGCAAGACGACAACCTCCGGCAAGCTGGCCCTGTGGCTGGCGAAAAAGAAGCGCCGGCCCATGTTGGTTTCAACCGACGTTTACCGGCCGGCGGCGCGCGAGCAGCTTGCGGTGATCGCCCAGGCAGCCGGTATCCCCATTTTTAAGGGCGAAGGCATCAACTCACCGATTGAGCTTGCTCTCGCGGCGCGAAAAGACGCTTCGGACCGCGGCCACGACGTGCTGATTGTGGATACGGCAGGCCGGCTGCATATTGATGAACAACTCATGCAGGAAGTCACCGAGCTGCAGCTCAAGCTCCGGCCAAGCGAAATTCTGCTGGTCGCGGATGCCATGATCGGCCAGGATGCCGTGCGCAGCGCCCAGGAGTTCCACGAGCGCCTGGGGACTTCCGGGGTCATCCTGACCAAGATGGATGGCGATGCCCGTGGCGGCGCCGCGCTCTCCATTCACCATGTCACGGGCCAACCCATCAAGTTCATCGGCTCGGGCGAGAAGTACGACGCGCTCGACGTGTTCTATCCGGAGCGGGTTGTCTCCCGGATCCTCGGTATGGGAGACGTGCTTTCCTTGATCGAGCGGGCCGAAGAGGCCATCGACAAGCAGAAAGCGATGGAGGTACACCAGAAGCTCCGCACGGATAGTTTCACGCTAGCCGATTTCCAGGAGCAAATGCGCCAAGTGCGGAAAATGGGTCCGCTCGATCAGGTGCTTGGGATGCTGCCTAAGTTGGGAATGCTCAAGAACGCAGCCAACATGCACGTGGACGAAAAGGAATTGGTTCGTCTGGATGCGATGATCGGCTCCATGACCATTCAGGAGCGGATGAACCACGAGATTATTAACGGCAAGCGGCGCAAGCGCATCGCCAAGGGCAGCGGCGCCAGCGTCCAACAGGTGAATCAATTGCTGAAGCAGTACGTCCAGACCCGTAAGATGATGAAGTCCATGAGTCAGAGCTTTTTTGGCCGTCAACTGGGCCGCATGAAGGCGCCACCCGGTTTGATGGATGAGATGAAGTCAACGCAGTAGCGACGAGTTGCTGAGGAATAATATTAAAGCGCCTGTTCTCGTTCTTGCCCGGATTATTCATGAAGTTCGGTTCGACAGTTAGGAGGGCACGGCCGGTTTTTAAGATTGGGCCGCGCCGTTAAAAGGCGCCTTAGATTTCGTTGTCTAGCCGGATGAGCGGCTTGTTTTAACGAGCCGCTCATCCGGCTAGACAAACGAAATAGGACGATGCAAGCTTTCGGCAGGGTTAAAGCCCCGCCCTCCTAACCATTCATGAATAATCCAGGCTAGCGGCATGCTCTGATCGCCAAAAAAGCGGGAGGCTGCCGCTACAAGATTTAGTATCCCTATCATTGCGTAATCCTCAAGTAGAATGAGGTATTAATCCAACCGAAAGTGAGATAAGGGGGTCTATTGTTAAAAATACGCTTAGCCAGGGCTGGAGCCAGAAAAAAGGTGAGTTATCGTGTTGTGGTGATTGAGGGAGCGCGGGCCCGTGACGGCCGCTTTGTGGAGATTCTGGGTTCCTACAATCCGCGCCGCGAGCCGCCCGAGCTCATCCTGAAACACGAACGCGTTGCCTACTGGATCGGAGTGGGCGCGCAACCCTCCGAAACCGTTCGCAGTCTGCTTAAGAAAGCACCACCGCCGGAGGTCGCGGCGGCGCCCTGAGCGCTTTCGAAAGCACGACGGTTTCAACGATCCGGGGCGCCGTACAGATGACGCCCTGACTGACTCCTTCCCGACCTGCCGCAGAGGGGCATGTCTGCGCAAGGAGGAGAGGTGAAGGAGCTGATTGAAGCTATCGCCAAAGCACTCGTGGATAAGCCGGAAGCCGTCCACATCCGGGCGGTCGAAGGTGAGCAGATCACGGTCCTTGAACTTCGGGTTGATCCGACGGACCTCGGAAAGGTGATTGGAAAGCAAGGGCGCACCGCGCGGTCCATCCGCACCATTCTCGGGGCCGCGGGCATGAAACTTAAGAAGCGGTTCACGCTGGAAATTCTGGAATAGCCGCCGGCTTTCGAGTGTCTTCGCAACCGGCTGACGCGGCGGCGAGAGGCGGCTGGTACGTCTGGCTCCGCAGCAGATCCCACGCCGAAGGACGCATCGTGCCAGCATTAGACCGCCGATTCGCAGCGATCGCCCGCATCGCACGGCCGCAGGGCCGCCGCGGAGAGGTTTCCGCCGAGATCACGACAGATTTCCCCGGCCGCTTTCAAAATCTGACGCGTGTTTTCCTCAGCGACCTGGATGATTCCGGCGCCGTCGGCGTGTCGGGCGGGTCAGACGCCCGCGGCGGTGCGTTGCGGCCAGATCAACCGGTTCGGATTGAGCGCGCTTGGGCGCATAAAGGGCGCATTGTATTGAAATTTTCCGGGGTCGATTCCATCGATCAAGCGGAGCGATT
Organism: Terriglobia bacterium; assembly: GCA_050745065.1. Taxonomy (GTDB): domain Bacteria; phylum Acidobacteriota; class Terriglobia; order UBA7540; family UBA7540; genus RH2-MAG17b. The sequence goes on along the minus strand of JBOGJT010000180.1, from coordinate 4,726 downwards.
GCGCGGGCTCGCCGTGATGATTCCCCGCGAGGAACGCGTCGCGCTTCCGGACGGCGCTTATTACACCGGGGATCTCGAAGGTTGCCGTGTGATGATGGGTTCGCCCGAGGCGCTGCAAGAGGTGGGGACGGTTACGTCCGTTGAGCCGACGGGCGGTGTTCCGGTTTTGCACGTGAGCCGGGCCGCGTTCGGCCGGAGCGAAGCCCTCATTCCCTTCGCGCGGGCGATATGCCGCGAGATCGATCCCGAGGCGAAACGGATCGTGATAGACCCGCCCGAAGATTTGCTGGAACTTAACGATGAGGAATAGATTAGCCGGTCGCCGCAGGCGTCCGGGGCCAACAACTCCTGTTACGGGTCATTAATGTTTTTTGACGTCGTCACGATTTTCCCGGATTTTTTTGACAGCATCTTTAAGCACGGAATTTTGAAGCGGGCGATCGAGCGCGGCAAGATTTCGATCAATCTCCACAACCTGCGCGACTTTACCGTTGACGTTCACCGCACCGTGGATGACCGGCCCTTCGGCGGCGGGCCGGGCATGGTTTTTCTGCCAGAGCCCCTTTTCCGTGCGGTAGAGTCGATCGGGAGCAAAACGGAGGCTCCGCCGCGGGTGATTTTGCTCACGCCGCAAGGCCGGGTGTTCAGCCAGCGCATAGCCGAAGATCTCAGCCGGGAGCCGCGGCTGGTGCTCCTATCGAGCCGGTATGAAGGCGTGGATGAGCGCGTGGCGTCGCACCTGGCGACGGACGAGATTTCCATCGGCGATTACGTCCTGAGCGGCGGCGATCTGCCGGCTGCGGTCATCATGGAGTCGGTCACAAGACTGCTGCCAGGCGTGCTGGGCAATGAAGAATCGGTTCGGACGGAATCTTTCGCGTGTTCAATTGGCGCCGACGACCCGTCGCTGCTGGACTTTCCGCAGTATACACGCCCGGCGGATTTTCGCGGCTTGAAGGTTCCCGAGATACTGCTTTCCGGCAACCACGAAGAGATTGCACGATGGCGGCGCCGCGAGGCAATTTTGAAAACCAGCCGGGCGCGGCCTGATTTGATGGAGGGGCGCCCGCGAACGGTGGGTTCCTGATCCCGGGAGACGCGGCTCAGAGCGCAGCCCGGAGTCAATCAAACGACAACGGAGCGGCTCTACGTCGATCCAGCGCGGACGCGTTTTTCACCATAAGGGGAAAGGAATTCAGCAATGTCACTCATTGAGAAAATCGAGCAGGAGCAGATACGCAAGGACATGCCGGCGTTTCGCGCCGGTGACACCGTGCGGGTGCACGTGAAAGTGAAGGAGGGCGATAAGGAGCGGATTCAGGTGTTCGAAGGCGCCGTGATCCGCATCCGCAAAGGCGGAGTCAACGCCACATTCACCGTCCGCAAGATTTCGTTTGGGCAGGGGGTCGAGCGCATCTTTCCCTTGCATTCACCCATCATTGACAGGATCGAAGTCACGCGCACGGGCCGCGTTCGGCGAGCCAAGCTGTATTATCTGCGCGATTTGAAGGGCCGCGCGGCACGCATCCGGGAATCGCGCCGGGACCGGGAAAAGCAAAATCAAGGGCCGCGCGGCAAGTGAAAAAGAGAAGCCGTAGCTGGGTGTTGGGAGCTATACTGAGCATCATAAGTCCGCGATGAGCATTTGCTGTAGCGGCGTCTGGCCGCCGGTCGTTGCTTTGAAAAACCGGCGGCCAGAGGCCGCCGCTACAGAGTCAAACGTCGCCGGCTTGTGACGTCATGTATAACGCCTCCGCCTTGCTCGCCTCGCAGCGTCACGGCGCTGAATATGCCGCGGATCAGAGAACCCAAAGCGCTCGAATGCACATGGCGGCTTGAACGCCAGGCTTACGGACGAGGGTTTTCACGCGTTGCCGGCTGCGACGAAGCTGGCCGCGGCGCCCTTATTGGTCCGATCGCTGCGGCGGCCGTGATCCTCGATCCGGCAAAGCCCATTGTGGGGCTTAATGATTCCAAAAAGCTGCCTGCGCCGCGTCGCGAGCAACTCGCGGCGGAGATATTCGCAAAGGCTCTGGCCTTTCATGTGATCTTCGTTAGCGCGAAAGAGGTGGACGATTTGAACGTCTACCACGCGTCGCGCACCGCCATGATCCGCGCGCTGGCTGCGCTCAATCCCGTCCCCCAATTCATTCTGACCGATGCCATGCGCCTCTGGAGCGATCCGCGTGCGCCCGAGGCGCTCGCTCCGTTTCGCTTCCTCATTCACGGCGATGCGCGCTCGGTTTCGATTGCCGCCGCGTCGATTTTGGCGAAAGTGGCGCGCGACGCGCACATGCGCGAGCTCGACAAGCTATATCCGCAATACAATCTGGCCCGCAATAAAGGCTATGGCACGCCGGACCATTTGAGAAGCCTCGAGCAGTTTGGTGCGTGCGCCGAGCACCGCACAACGTTCCGCCCGGTCGGAGCCGTAAGTGCAGTTAGACTTCCGCTCGCTGTGCTATGATGGTGCCATCCGGGGTGCAGCCAAGGAACGAGCGAATGATTGTTGGAACCGGCGTCGATCTGGCAGAGACCGGGCGGATCCACCAGAGTATCGAGCGCTACGGCCAGAGATTCCGCGACCGGATTTATACGCCCGGCGAAATCGCCTATTGCGAGCGGTTCAAGAATAAGTCCGAGCGCTACGCGGCGCGGTTTGCGGCCAAAGAGGCCGCATTTAAGGCGCTCGGAACTGGGTGGCGCGCCGGAGTGCGGTGGGTTGACGTTGAGGTAACGCACGCGCCCGGGGGCAGGCCGGAGCTTGTGCTGCGCGGGAAGGCCGCGGCGCTTGCGCGCGAGTTAGGCGTCGAACGCATGGCGCTGTCGCTTTCGCACGCAGACCACTACGCGGTGGCGCAGGTCATTTTTGAATCCGGTGACTAGCATGCGCAGTTTCGGTCGCGCGATCGGACCCGTACTGGCTTTGTACATTTTACTGTACCCGGCGGCCGCTTGGTGCGTGACGCCGGCATGCGGAGCGGCGCCGGGGACGACGCCGTTGCAGGTGGACCGGCGTACGGCCGCACGCTTGCTCCTGAGCCAGTCGAAGCCCGCCTATCCTCCTATCGCCCGTGTCAATTATATTCACGGTGACGTTTCGCTTCTCCTCACCGTAGACTGCGCGGGCCGGGTTGAGGACGTCCATGTGGTTCGAGGACACCCATTTCTTGCTGTGGCCGCCCTGCAAGCGATCAAGAAATGGATATATCATCCGTTTGTCACGCGGTCCGGGCCGGCTGCATTTCAGACTATGGTGAACGTCAACTTTGCCTTGATGACCAGGGATTTTAAGCAACTCCCTCCCCAACCCGAGCAGTTCCTGGCGCGCCGGGTGCGCCCACCGCAGCCGCCGCCCGGTGTGAACGATGCCGGGGAAAAAGATGCGGTGCGCATGCGCGTACTCGTCAATGCGAACGGACGTGTGATAGACTTCACACAGCTTTCGGGTACCGCGGAGCAATTTCAGGCAGCCGAGCAAACTGTATCGGGTTGGAAATTCAAGCCAGCTCGTTGGGGTACGCTCAGCGTTCCCTGGTATCTGGACGTGGGAGTTGCGGCTGAAGGCCGGCGCGCGCCGGGTACGATGGCGGCTCCGGTACGGCCGGTGCGGTAGGAAGGAATAGAAATGAAGCGATCGAATCTCAGGCGATGGCTCTTGACGCTCGCCGCCCTTGCCCTTTTACCCGTTCTGGGGTACGGCCGAAACGCAGGCATGCCGGATTTCCTTTACGCGGGCGGCACCGCTCCCCTGCAAAGCGGCTGCAGCGGAACCCTTGGCGTCTCACATGCTTCCATGACGTTCGAATGCGCGCAGGGCTCCGTCACCATTCCCTATAGCTCCATTACCCTCATGCAGTATCGCCCTAAACTGAGCCGGAAAGTGCGGCGAATGAAGCTGCGCTGGAAGGTGCGCCCGACCGAATCCGCGTCAAAAAAGAACCTGCTTTTTACCGTGCTCTACCGGGACGGAGATACTACGCAGGCACTGGTCCTCCGCGTGCTGCCCGATGAGATGAGGCCGTACCTTGCGGAAATTGAGCTGAACACCGGGAAGCGCATTGAGGTGTGGGACTACCGTGGCTTCGATTAGTCGCTGCCCCCATCCCTACTTCTTGACCTTGAGCTTATAAAAGTATCCGGCGCGCGCGCGAACGCGCAGTTTGGGCTCGCGAACCGTTATCTCAAGGCGATGAAACCCCTGTTGGTTCAATGTGCTCGGAACGTAGGCGAGCATGTATTGACTGTTGACGTCGAGTGCGATTTTCTGTAGGCGATTCTGGATCGCATTTTCCTTCCATTGTCCGTAGGCAACTCCTCCCGTGTATTTGGCGTAGTCATCCACCGTGTCCTTCAGGCGCGCCGCGTGCAGGGCATCTCTGACGCCTGAGAGCAGAGGCAATATCTGAAACCCGGGCGGGTCTGAATACTCCTGCGTGGAGTCGGGTGTATGCGGCTGGCCCGGTAGTCCCGGTAAGGCCATATTGATATCCGCAGGGGTGGGCTGTTGCGGCTCCTGCTTATTTTTCAAGAGCGCCTCCAACGGTTCAAATCTGAGGCCATAGATGGCCACGTCCGCGCCGGTAGCGGCCCGAATGATCTCGGCCTGGCTGGTCTCGCTTCCGCGGTCGAACCCTTCGGAAATAACCACAATCACCCGCCGCTCTTTCGCTGGGCGGTTCGAGAGCATGAGGATGGCGCGCGCCAAGCCATCGTTCAGCCGCGC
>JBOGJT010000179.1:0-8867 GCA_050745065.1 Terriglobia bacterium | reverse complement strand
CACGCTGCCGTTGAACCGATGAAGCAAATAGTGCAAAAAGGTAACACCCCCGCGGATATTTTGACCGGGGTCGAAAGGGTTCTCCACGCCGAAGCGCTGCGCCGTCATCCGCGTGGAATCGGCCTATAATCCGCGCGCCGTGTCGTCCAAGGGAGCGATGGGGCTAATGCAGCTTATCCCGGCGACGGCGCAGCGCTTCGGCGTGGAGAACCCTTTCGACCCCGGTCAAAATATCCGCGGGGGTGTTACCTTTTTGCACTATTTGCTTCATCGGTTCAACGGCAGCGTGCCTTTATCCCTTGCGGCTTATAACGCGGGCGAGTATCGGGTGGGACGCGACGGCGAAATCCCACCCATTCCTGAGACCATCAACTACGTGCGCAAGGTGACTTCGATATACCACGCTCCCTCGGCGCCGCGCGCAGGCTTGCCGGCTTCGACGCCCGGCCAGCCTGCCGTGCCGATATACCATTATATGGACGCATACGGCGTGGTCCACTTTTCCAACGACTGAGTGTTTGTAGCGGCGGCGCTAACACTTGAACAAATTAATGGCTCGCAGAAAGACACATCATTCGGCGCTGCGCTTTTTGGCGATGGCGATCACCTGTGCGGCGGTGTTATTCCAGGTCTGCGTCCGTTCTGTTGGGCAGGACGTGCACGGTGTGCAGCCGCCGCGCCGCGCGCGGGCTGCCTCGGCGTACCGGCGCGCGGAGCGTATGCGGGCCACGCTCGAATCTCACCCTGGCCAGCCCGCCCCGAGCTACCAGCGAGTGGTCCGCGCCTTCGAGCTCGTCTACCGCACAGACCCGGGCTCTCCGTCGACGCCGGCCGCGCTCGCCGCCGCCGCGCAAGTCTACGAAGAGATGGGGCGGCAGTTCATTTCTGACCGTTATTATTCGAAGGCTGTCGAGGCGTATCAATTCCTCGCCGCGCAGTATCCATATGGAGGTTTCGCAGCGGACGCCGCCTACGCCGCGGCGGAGATCTATCGCACGGACGTTGAAAACCCGGTGGAAGCGCGCGCCGCCTACAAGCAGTTCCTGGCAAAGTTTCCCTACTCGACGCACGCCGCCGCGGCCCGGCGGCAGCTCGCCGCGATTGACCGGCAGCTCGCGCGCTGGTCCTCCGCAGCGTCACAGCCGCAGCGCGCGGCGGGCCCGGAGCTTCACCATGAGCAGAACGAGCAGAGTGGCCCCGGCATCCACAGTTCGGGCGCGCCGCCGGAGGTAACCAGCATCCGCCATTGGGTAGGCCCGAACTACACGCGAGTGGTTGTCCGGTTGAACGGCCCCGTGACGTTTAATGCTCTGCATCTTGAGCACCCGGCGCGCCTGGTGTTCGACTTGGCCGGGGCGCGCCTTAGCCCGGAATTGGCTCACAAGGCCTTTCCGGTGAAAGACGGATTTCTTGAGCGCGTCCGAGTGGCTCAGTTCAAGCCGGACGTCACGCGCCTGGTGCTCGACGTGCCGCAAATTGAGGACTACTCCGTTTTTTCTCTGCCCAATCCCTTTCGGCTGGTGATCGATATTCACGGCGGCGTTCACAACTCCCCGGCCGCCCTGGCGTCACGGGGTGCGAAGCCGTCATCCGGCGCTGGACAAACGATCGTCCAAACGCACCCCGTTACGGGAACACTCTCGCAATCAGGGCGGACATTTTCCGCATCCAACCCGCCATCGTCTCGCCCGTGGACGGCGGTCCAACCACCAGACCGCGTCGCCAACAGCGCCGCTGCAGCTGCGCAAATCAGCCACATCCCGCCGAGCCGCGAGGTCGCTCAGGGCGCTGCCCCCGGCCGAACCGCGGAAGCAGCCGCTGGCCCCGGCGCGGTTGCCCAGCCCTTGCCGACGCCGCCAGCTTCCGCGGCGTCGCCTACGCTGACCCGAGCCTTAGGATTGAAAATTCGCAGGATCGTGATTGACCCCGGCCACGGCGGAAAGGACACCGGCACCATTGGTCCCACGGGGCTCGAAGAAAAGAACCTGGTGCTCGACGTGGCGCTGCGCTTGCGAAAACTGATTCAGCGGCGCATGGGCTGCCAGGTGATTATGACCCGCAGCACGGACGTGTTCATCCCGCTCGAGGAACGCACCGCCATCGCCAACGAATACGGCGCCGACCTTTTCATCTCCATCCACGCCAACGCCAGCCATGATCCCAACGCGCGCGGCATTGAGACCTATTATTTGAACTTCACGTCAGACCCCGAGGCTCTAAAGCTGGCCGCGCGGGAAAATGCGTCATCGACGGAGTCGGTTTACCAACTACAAAGCCTGGTTAAGAAAATAGCTCTCTCCGAAAAGATTGACGAGTCGCGCCAATTCGCCCAGACGGTTGACGATCAACTCGTCGAACATCTGGACGAGTCCGGCGACCCTCAAAGGAACCGCGGTGTGAAGAAAGCGCCTTTCGTGGTGTTGATCGGCGCCAACATGCCTTCCGTCCTGGCGGAAATCTCCTTCGTGTCGAACCCGCGTGACGAGCGGCGGCTGCGCAAAGGTTCTTATCGTGAAAAGATCGCCGTCGGTCTGTACGACGGCATCGTGCGATACGCGGACAGCCTGGGAACCGTTCGAATGGCCGAGCGCGCCGCACCCACTCCGGTCCGCCCGATTCATCGCGTTCAGCGCGCCCAACATGGGGCGCCGAGTTTCTGATATTCTTACCTTGATGTTTTCTCTTTTTGCTGGGCGCTTTCGACGCTTTCGGACCGGGTGGCTCTGGCCGCGCCTTGTTGCTACTGCCGGGCTTTTCGCAGTGTCTGGAGCGGTCGTATGCGCCGCGGCGGCACAGAAGAGCGTGGTAATCCCACTACTCCCGGCGCCTACCTGGAAAGTTCAGTCCAGCTCCTCACTTTCGCTCCAACAGCTAAGCCAGTTCGGCGGCCAGGTCCCGGTCGACAAGGAGCTCGGCGTGACGTCGGAAAACGAGCGCATCTATTCCATGCGAAATTTTCGGACGCCCGTCATCTTCGAAAAGGCCGCCGACCCATCCTCCGCTTATGCGCTCTACACGCTTTATCGAAGCGAGGACATGAAACCCGTCAAAGGGATCGACCTCGCGGTGGCTGACGGAAAGTTTGCCTTGATGACTCGCGGCGACTACTTGATCCGGGCCATTCTCGATCCCGCCGTGCCGGATCAGGCTTTGCGGTCGCTTCTCATCTCAATTGGCGGCGCGCGCCTTTCAGTCGAGAACGCAGATAGCCTTCCGACCAGGCTCCCCGGGCATGGACTCGTGCCGGGAACCGAAAAGTACATGCTCGGTCCGGCGGCCTTGAAGTTTGCCTTCCCGTCGTTTCCGGCGCGGCTGATTGGCTTTGCGGATGGCGTTGAAGCTAAAGCCGGGACTTACGTCGACGGTGGAGAGCAAATGGTCCTGCTCGAAATCAGCTACCCAACGCCACAGTTGGCCGAGGCCCGGTATCAACGACTGGATAACGCGCTGCGTCTCAATCAAGACGTGGGGCCCGGCTCCATCTATGGGCGGCGCGACGGATCCTTTGCGCTCCTGGTCCTGAACGCCAAATCCCATCAAGCCGCGGGCCAGTTTCTCGACCGGTTCAGAATCACCCAGGTAGTCACTTCGGTTCCTGCTTATCCGCACAAGGAAAACATCGTTCTTGAGGTCGTTCAGCTCTTCGTTGCCAATGGCGAGCTCATCGGATTAATCATCGTTTTCTCAATACTGGGGGGGATCGTCATCTACCTCGCTAAGCGTTTGATTATGAAGGCATTCCCTAAATCAACCTGGATTCGGGCGGACGACGACATCGTGATAAGGCTTAAGCTAACCTGATGCAAGTTGCCTGTTTACATGCCATTATGGCTACCTCCTCGCCTTGAGAGTGACGCCGGGAGAGGCGCGCCGCTCACGCTCGTATTTTTTCTTATATGGCGCGTAATATATTGATAATAATGGCTTTATTTGACACAAAAAAAACGAAAAAACTCCTTGACATCGTGTGCGCCGATTAACTAGACTCCCCTTCGGGTTTAGTTGGCGGAGCGCGTCCGTCTATCTATTCTCCTCTCATCAAATGCTCACCCGCAGATTTGGCGCCTATGCTGAATTTGTCGGGTGAGCATTTTCGTGTCTGCCGGCGTAGCTCAGTTGGTAGAGCAACGGTTTCGTAAACCGTAGGTCGGGGGTTCGATTCCCTTCGCCGGCTCCATTCTTTTCAATCACTTGCCGCACTTTAATGATCTGCCGCCCCTTACCTTGTTGCGCGGGTTTTGCGTTTTGTTGCACACTTGTTCACTCGTCTGGAGCATCAACACAGGCTATGTTGCCACCCGGAATCAGGTGCCCATAGGTCTCCACGGTTACCTGGATCGAACTATGGCCCATCTGCTCCTTCACGTAAGCCAAGCTCGCGCCAGTTTTGTGTGCGAGGCTTGAAGAAGGTCCAGTGCGAAGTTTCGTGGGTCTGCCTCACTTACAACATTCAACAGTGGGTCCGGCTTCGGTGGAAAGAACGGCTGGCCCCTGCAGAAGCCTGAATGAGAATCGAGGCCAATCGCTTATGGGCTCATTAACGAGCGGCGATTCATTGCTGCCACTGTCGAAGTCCTGTCGAACCTCAATCTCGAATCGAAGGCTTAGGCTTGAAGAAGAGTTGAGGCTCGTTTTACTCGATTCTTTCACAGCTCCTACGAGACTACCACTCGCCCTAAGCATCTTTCCAGGACCAAGCGCACGCGCTCTATGAGCAGGGTGCAGACGTGCTGGACAGTATGCCGGCCAACACGCCGGGCCCTTATACCGAAAGCTCCCTTGTGAGTGCAATGAGTTCGGTTTACCTCGGCGACTTTACGGTTGCTGCTCGCGCGGGCGATGCGGCAACGGCTTTCGGCATCATCGAACGGGCGCGCGGAAGGACGACGGCAGACATGCTGCGGAACCACTCCGTCAAGAAAGACGAAACGCCCGCAGAACACGATCTGGAAGGCAAAATAGCCATACTCCAACTGCCGTTGATGCGGTCAGAGGATCCAAAAGCCAGAACCAAGCTGCTCGACAGCTTGCTTGAAGCCGAGGAGAGTTTTCGGTATGACGACGATACCTCACGGGTAACATTTTAGCTTGCGCGATACGTGAAGTTGACAACTGAGCCGCAATTTCGCCATAGTAGAGGTTGCAATTCAGGGTGCAGCCGGTCCGCGGAAAGGGATAATCCCACCTGACCATCTTTGAGCATCGAGTTTTGACTTCTCTTTTGCCCGTATTGGCGGACACCGGGCCACGGAAAGAGGAGTTATGTTTCGACAGCTTCCTGAAAAGCCAAATCTCGCCTATCTAAAAAAACAAGCCAAGCAACTACTGCGAAGCACGCAACAGGGCAAACTGGCGGATGCGCAGCGTGCGCTCGCCAAGGAGTACGGCTTTGCCAGTTGGGCAAAGCTGAAGACGCACGTGGAGGCGCTGGGGCTCAGTCCGGCCGAAGCATTGAAGGCCGCGGTGTGCGACAGCGATGCGGCGCGCGTACGCAAGGTGTTGAAGGAACATCCGGAGCTGCGCGCGCGCATCGACGATCCAATGCCCGGTTATGGCTTCGGACAACAGGCGCTATTTGCGGCGGTACAGCGAAGCGATCTGGCGACGATTGATGCGCTGCTCAATGCGGGCGCCAACATCCGGAAACGCACCGAATGGTGGGCCGGGGGGTTCGGCGTGCTGGATGATTGCGACCCGAGCCTGGTCGAGTTTCTCATCGAGCGCGGCGCACTGATGGACGCGCACGCCGCGGCGAGGCTGGGCAAGATGGAGGAGCTGGGCGTGCTGGTTGCGGCCGATCGAAGTGTGGTGCACGCACGCGGCGGAGACGGACAGACGCCGCTGCATTTCGCATCGACGGTGGAGGTTGCGACGTTCCTTCTCGCAAACGGCGCGGAGATCGATGCGCGCGATGTGGATCACGAGTCGACGCCGGCACAGTACATGCTGCGCGTGGACCAGAAGCGGCACTATCCGCGCGACCGGCAGGAAGTGGCGCGGTACCTCGTGTCGCATGGATGCAAAACGGACATCCTAATGGCGGCGGCTCTGGGCGATGCAACGTTGGTGCGGCGGCATCTGGACCGCGATCCGAACTGTATCCGGATGAGCGTGTCGGAGGAGTGGTTCCCAAAGCAAGATCCGCGCGCAGGCGGTTCGATTTACATCTGGACGCTGGGAGCGCATCGCACCGCGCACACGGTGGCGCGCGATTTCGGCCACGAAGAAGTTTTTCAGTTGCTGATGGAGCGGACGCCGGAAGAGCTGAAGCTCGCGCTGGCGTGCGAGTTGGGCGATGAAGGGGCATTTCACGCCTTCCTTACGAAGAATCCGGATGCGGCGCAGCGGTTGTCGGAGACAGAGCTGCGCAAGCTGCCAGATGCGGCGCAAAGCAACAACACCCGGGCGGTTAGGCTGATGCTAGAGGCGGGATGGCCGGTAAATACCCCCGGAGAGTTGGGAGCGACGGCGCTGCATTGGGCTGGATTTAACGGAAATGCGGAGATGGCGCGCACGATTCTGCATTTCCGTCCGACACTGGAGTTAAAGTCGCGGGAGTACGAGGGGACTGCGCTCGGTTGGGCACTATTCGGATCGGGGAACGGATGGCATCGAAAGACGGCTGACTATGTGGAGACGGTGCGCGCGCTGCTTGAAGCTGGAGCAACACTGCCGCCGCACGCGGCGGATCTGGAGCCGAGCGACGCGGTGCTGGAGATGCTGCCATGAATGCCAACAAACGACCGGTCACCGTGCTGATCATCGCCTGCTTGTATATCGCAGTGGGTGTGCTTGCCTTTGGCTATCACTTCCGCGAATTGCAGACGCTCCAAAAAGACAGCGTCTGGGTTGAGGGGACGGAACTGGTGGCTCTTGCCTGCGGAGTCTTCTTGCTTCGCGGTCAGAACTGGGCGCGCTGGGTAGCGGTTGCGTGGATCGCCTTGCACATGATCGTGAGCGCGCTGAATGCATTCCACGGAATCGTGGTACATAGCGCGTTGTTTGTCCTGATTGTGTGGTTGTTGTTTCGGCCAGAGGCAGGACGGTATTTCGCGGCACGCAGCCACTACGATGAAAAGCGGAACTGACGTGATCTTCAATTGACCCAGGCGTGAGATATCTTTTCTCCATTGGCGCGATACCGCCATTGCACGATTCGAGCATTGCCGGTTCTGGAGACGTGGCTTGCCCTGTGGGCGCCGGGTAACATGGCTCAACCTCCGTCAGCAGTGGCGGCGCTTTGATATTCTTCTCCCTGGAATTGAGGAATCAGATGGCTCACCCGAATGGCGACATCGGCAATGTGACACCGAATGCAGCGCTCGTGGAAATGGCAATGGCGTATTCCCGCAGTCGCGCGCTGTGCGCCGCCACTCGCCTCGGGATCGCCGATGCACTGGGAGGATACCTTCCCACAAAATTGCCCTGCTCGGTTTGATCTTGCGCTACGGCCTCATTGATAAATCCATCGTTGTGGTCACGAAGGGGTGAGGCCCTCAGGCGTTCCGAGGGCGCGCGGTGATTCTTGTGAACCAGCACAACGCCAGCGCCGCAGAGATGTTGGAGGGTTTCGCGCAGGAAAATCACTCAAATCCGCGAACTCCTCCCTGCCCGTTGGAAACCTCGCGCGGGGAACATTTCATGAAATGCCGCTTTGCGAGCGCGCGGATTCGAGGCGGGACCATGAAGAAACCCTATACCGATAAGCAAGGTCAGTATCTGGCTTTCATCTATTACTACGGCAAAAATCCACGGACGGGGCGCCTGCCGAGGCCGAAATGCAGCAATAATTCCAGACCTCGCCGCCTGCCGTGCATCGGATGATTCTCACACTTGAAGCCCGCGGCCGATCCTCGCCACCTCGGCGCCCAGATCGGCTTCCTCAGCGTGCTCCACACCTGGGGACAAAACCTGCAGCATCATCCTCATATCCACTGCGTGATTCCAGCGGGTGGTCTGTCGGCTGATCACACGCGCTGGATTCAGCCCCGGTATCCCTTCTTCCTGCCGATCAACGTCCTCAGCCGTGTGTTTTGGGGTAAGTTTGTGGCCGACCTCCAGCGAGCCTTCCGGCAAGGGAAGCTCGGATTTTACGGAGACCAAAAAGCACTTCAGGATCCGAAGCTATTCCGTGCTCTCGTCCGCTCCTTGTTTCGTCAGGACTGGATCGTCTACGCCAAGCCACCCTTCGGCGGGCCCGAATATATCCTGCACTACCTGGCCCGTTACACCCATCGCGTCGCCATCTCCAACCACCGCTTGGTCGCCTTCCAAGACGGCCAGGTCACGTTCCGCTGGAAGGACTATGCCCATGGGAACCAGAAGCGGAAGATGACCCTCACCGCCGACGAATTCTTGCGCCGGTTCCTGTTACACGTGCCGCCCAAGGGCTTCGTTCGCATCCGCTCTTTCGGCTTCCTCGCCAACCGGCGGCGGGCCACCCTGTTGCCCATTTGCCGTCAATTGCTCCCGGCCCAGCCTCCCTCGTCTTCTGGGTGCCCGGCCTCGCCCCAGCCGCCGCCCTCATGGTCTTGTCCTCTCTGTGGTGGGCCCATGGTCATCATCGAGAGGCTCACCGCAAAGCAGATTGAGCTTCGCGCCGTTGATCTGCGGAGTTTCGTTGATACGTCCTGAGCGCTATCGAGTCTTGGACCTAACACGTGTCTCACCACGTACAGCCGAAGTGTGCCTCCGCCCTGAAAACCCTACCGCGAGACCCTTCAGACCGCCGTTCCCTTCTGCTCCGGCCTACCCAAATCATCTCGTGTGGCCTTCCTCAGCCCGCACACCCTACGCCTCGGCCCGACTCAGTGATACCCGACCACGCCCAAACCGCATACAAATCCCATAGCGGGCCGCGTCCGCGC
>JBOGJT010000178.1:0-5581 GCA_050745065.1 Terriglobia bacterium | reverse complement strand
CTTGGCCTCGATCGGGCTGACCTCGAAGCTGTCGCAACCCAATGCGGTGAGCCTCGCTACCGCGGCCGCCAGATCTTTCACGGCCTATACGCGCGGCGGCTGCGGACCGCCGATTCGTTCACCGATCTTTCAAAGCCGTTTCGCCGGCAGCTCACCGCGCGCTTTGAGATCGCTTATCCAGACATCCGCGAAAAACGGGCGTCACGTGACGGGGCGGTGCGCTATCTGCTGGAATTGGCGGATGGCCAGGGCGTTGAATCGGTGTACATGCCGGAGAATGACCGCGTGACGCTGTGCATCTCCAGCCAGGCAGGCTGCGCTGTCGATTGCCGCTTCTGCTTCACCGCGCTCATGGGTCTTAAGCGGAATCTTACGGCGGGAGAGATTCTGGGCCAGGCGCTGGCGATCGCCCTGGACCAGGAGATCGGCGGGCAAACAAGGCTCAACGTCGTGTTCATGGGCATGGGTGAGCCGTTACTAAATTTCGGCCCGGTGATGAAATCCGTGGCCATCATGAGCGACCGGAACGGCATCGCCATCCCCTTGCGCCACATTACGATTTCAACTTCCGGCATTGTTCCCCGCATTGAAGACTTAGCGAAAGAGTCCGCGCGGCCGCGGCTTGCGATTTCCTTGAACGCGTCGGCCAGCGAGCAGCGGACCGCAATTATGCCCCTCAACCGGAAGTACCCGCTCGAGGCGCTCATCGAAGCGTGCCGAGCCTATCCTTTGCGCCCGCGCGAGAAGCTGACGTTCGAGTACGTGATGCTGGACGGGATCAATGACTCGCGGGACGACGCGCTGCGAGTTGCGGCCCTGCTGCGCGGCTTGCGCGCCAAGGTAAACCTGATTCCCTACAACGCAGGCCCGGATTTGCCCTACCGCGCTCCGCCGTTCGACCGCGTAGTGCAATTCCGCGAGGTACTGACGCACGGCGGGGTTGACACATTCATCCGCATCTCGCGCGGCCAGGACGTGCGCGCGGCCTGCGGCCAGTTGGTGCTCGGCGGCGGCGCGGAAAGCTAGCACCGCGACGTGCCCTCCGGTTCACTCCGGCAAATCACAATTTCGTATCTGCTGACGATTACCCATTATGGTGACAGCTTTCGCTGAATCGGCGGCCTCTGGCCGCCGTCATTTCGGCGCTCACAGAGCCCCGCTGCAGCATATGTCCGCCGCTGAATTATAACGATCCGTACAGAAGGCTCATGCTCAATTCAAGGGGGGCCCCAAGTGGCGTCCACCCGTACAGGGACTTCGTTCTTGATCGGCATCGCTAGAAGCTCCGGACGGGGAATCTTGAAGTCCGACAGCTTCAGCGGAATCGTTCCGGCGATTTTGATTGCGCTTCCATTGGCCGTGCGCTGGAATGGAACCTGCTTATACTCGGCGGTCTGGCCTGCAAACT
Organism: Terriglobia bacterium; assembly: GCA_050745065.1. Taxonomy (GTDB): domain Bacteria; phylum Acidobacteriota; class Terriglobia; order UBA7540; family UBA7540; genus RH2-MAG17b. The sequence continues at coordinate 4,173 of JBOGJT010000178.1, read as the reverse complement.
CGACCTGCAGGTCTGCGCGAATGGTGGGCGACGCGAGTTCTGGTTCAGGCAACTTGAAGCGCACGATGACCATGGGAAATTCCCCCGCACGTGTTATCTGAAGCATATGCAGATCGCGCTCGCTGTTCCTCGAATCAAATGATTTAACGGGTACTGCGACCAGGAAGTTGCATTGTCCGGCATGGCAGACACCTCGGCCCTTAGCGGCATGGCTCACCCCTTCGACCTCATGCAATGGATGAGACACATGATACGTCAGAGTGGATTGCTGAAGCACCCACTGACTATCCGCTCGGGCGAGCGCCGGGAGCGTGAGAATAAAAAAGGCTGTCAGCAGTTTGCGAATCATCAGCTTGCGCCGCATTTATTTGATCGATACGGACAAAATGGCGGCCCCGTAGGCAATGGCGGTTGTGTAAGCCACCGCCGCATGATACTTGGCAATGCCGTGGACGCGCTGTCCCCGGTTCAGTTGACTGAACGCAATTGAGCCCAAGATGGGAGTCAAGATCATGCCCGGGCCATGAATCCAAGCCAGGGCTTTGTGCAGGCGGATAGATGGGGGGCTTTTGATCCCCGGCACTTTGGGCGCACGAATGGCATAGTATGCCGTCGTGAAATACATGCCCGTCGTCAAAATGCCCAGTCCAGCATGCACATCGCGGCCGGTCGGGCTACCGGGAAGCCCGTGATGGCCCTTCGCGCCGAAGCCGGTGAAGACTGCGGCGATCATGGGAATCGCCGTGAGCAGTCCCAGCTTCTGGTGGATTTGCAGCATATGAGAGCGCTTATCGAGCAACGCCTGCTCTTTGGCGCTTCCCTGGATCTCGCTTGGCGGAAAACCCAGGCCCTGCAGCGAAGGCTCGGTGCTAGAATGAGGTTTCGCCGGCTCCTGAGCATTGTTTTGTCCTTGGCCAAACGCAAAGGCCGCGTTCCGTGGCGCGAAGGGACCGGAGCCAGCTAATTCACCCACGGGCAGCGCCTCAGCCAGGAACGAGGCCAAATCCCGCACCGAACGCGCTGACGCATCATCGGAAGAAGCCAAGGCGGCTTTCTTCGGATAGCTGGATGTTTTTTCGCGATTGGTTTGTGCGACAGACGAGACTGAGACGATCAGGAGACATGAGCAAATGGCCGCAATTTTTATTTGAACGATCGTTTTCACGAGGCGTTAAGCACCACTATAAAAACCGATGAAAAGGTCGAAACTTCAGAAAATGCGAAACACAACCGGTCGCAGCCTACATCGGCAGTGTTACATGATTCGGAAAAAAAGCAAAACGCCGAATCACCAGAGCACACTAGCCAACGGACTACGCATAAATCCCTCTCAATTTCAGGCAAAAGGCCACGCGGTCGATGGCCAGCATGTATGCGGCGATGCGGTTGTTGACGCCGTGCTTCTCGCCGTAACGCACAACGTCATCAAAGGCGGCCATCTGGATATGCTCCAGCCGGTCAATGACCTCGCTTTCTTTCCAGAAGTATCCCTGGCGGTCCTGAACCCACTCGAAGTAAGAGACCGTGACCCCGCCCGCGTTGGCCAGAATATCGGGAATGACAAAGACTCCGCGCTCAAACAGAATGTCGTCTGCGGGCGGCGTGGTGGGGCTATTGGCGCCTTCCACCAGGATTCTCGCTTTCACCTTGGATGCATTCCGGCTGGTAATCACGCTCTCCGTGGCCGCGGGCACCAGGACGTCACAATCCTGCTCGAGGATTTCCATGTGGCTCATCTGCTCCGTGCCGGGAAAGCCCTTGACGGATTTTGTTTCGTGCGAATACTGGAGTAGCTTCGGAATATCCAATCCCTTCGGATTAACGACGCCGCCGTGAATGTCCGCGATTCCGATGATTTTATAACCGGCCTCGTACATCAACCGCGCCGCCTGGGAGCCGACGTTTCCGAAGCCGTGGATAATCACGCGCGTGGCGTCGCGGGCGCGGCCGAAACGCCGGAGGGCCTGGTCACAAACAATCATGCAGCCGCGGCCCGTGGCCTCGCGCCTGCCGTGCGAGCCGCCAAGATCGAGCGGCTTCCCCGTCACGCTGGCCGTCACGGTGTGGCGGACGTGCATGGAGTAAGTGTCCATCATCCAAGCCATGATTTGCTCGTCGGTGTTCATGTCCGGCGCCGGCACGTCACGCTCGGGGCCGATGAAATCGAAAATTTCCGCCACGTAGCGCCGCGTGATGCGCTCGAGCTCGCCGCGCGAAAGCTTCTCCGGGTCGCAGAGCACGCCGCCTTTCGCGCCGCCGAAGGGAATGTTGACCACGGCGCACTTCCAGGTCATCTCTGCGGCAAGACCACGAATTTCATCCAGCGTGACGTGAGGGCTGTACCGCACCCCGCCTTTGCCTGGGCCGCGCGCGATGCTGTGCTGAACACGGTAGCCATCGAAAATCTCCATGCCACCCTTATCCAGCTCGACGGGAATGTGAACGATAATCTCCCGGTTCGGACAGCGCATGTACTTGTAGAGGCCGTCGTCGAGATCCAACTTCTTCGCCGCCACGTCAAACCGGGCGGCCATGGATTCGTAAACGCTCAGTTCCCTATCTGATTCTCCGGCGCTCATGAAAACCCCTTTATGAGGATGTTGGTATTATGGTGACAACGATCGCAGTAGCAGCGCTCATGGAGCGCCGGAAAACCGGCGGCCGGAGGCCGCCGCTACAGCATTCGGCGGCGCCGTAATATTTACTCCACAGTGGTGCAGGATGACTCTCCTCGATGCGCTGAGTATATCACGGCGGGATTACGTTGTAGGGGCGCTGCGTGCTTGATGCATCCTGGGATTTTGCGCGTAACAAGCGGCGGCCCGACGCGATTTTCAGGAGCGGCGGTGAGCCCGGGCGTCGGTCGAGCGTACGCTCAAGATGGCGCTGACAGGGCGATTTTCAACCGCGCGCTATCGAACCGAGATGAGAGGCTTTGCCTTTCCGGTAACCTCGCCGATTCCCCGGCACGGGACGCCGACGCGGCCAAGCGCGTGGAGAAGTTGATGGGTGTCGGCGGGCGCCACGGAAAACAGCAACCCGCCGGAGGTTTGCGGATCGAACAGAAGATTGCGGAGGGGTTCCGCAACAGCTTCGTCAATCTCAACGCAGCCGGCAACGTATTCGATATTGCGCTTCAACCCGCCGGGTAGGAATCCGCGGCGCGCAGCATCGAACGCGCCTGGCAATAATTCCACCTGCGAGCTATCAATCACCAGGCTCACCTTGCTCCCCGCCGCCATTTCACGGGCATGGCCGAGCAATCCAAACCCGGTGACGTCTGTGGCCGCGTGAACGTCATACTGTAACGCCGCTTCGGCCGCGGCGCGGTTCAGGGTGCGCATGGAGTCGACGGCCGCCTGGACGGACAGATCATCGGCTTCCTGCTGCTTCAGAGCGGTACTTATCACGCCCGTACCCAGCGCCTTGGTAAGGATCAGCCGGTCGCCCACCTGTGCCGCCGAATTTTTAAACATGCGGCGCGGGCTGACCAGCCCCGTCACAGCGTAGCCGAACTTGATTTCGTCATCCCCGATGCTGTGCCCGCCAATTACCGAGCAACCGGCCTCGCGCATTTTAGCAAGGCCGCCCTGCAAAATCTGCTCAAGAATCTCGATCCGCTCGGCAGAATTCGGAAACCCGGCGATGGCCAGCGCCGTGATGGGCCTTGCGCCCATGGCGTAAATATCGCTCAGGGAATTGGCCGCCGCGATTTCGCCGAAGGTAAACGGGTCATCCACAATCGGAGTGAAGATATCGACGGTTTGCACCAGCGCTGAATCCGCCGCGAGCCCTGTGGCCGGATCAGGAGGCAATAGGTACACGCCCGCGTCGTCGGCTGTGTCAAAGCCAACCAGAACGTTAGGGTCCGTCTGCCGGGGCAGCCGGGCCAAGACCGAGTCCAAAAGACCTGGACTCAATTTGGCCGCTCAACCCGCGGCTTTCACCATCGCGGTGAGTCGAATGCGTTCATCCATGAAAGGTATTATAAGGCGTACTCAGAGTAGCGGCACGATGATTCGGGCAAAAAAAGACTCCAGAGCAATGTGAGGTTTCGGCAGGCGTGCGTAAATCGGGGCGCGGACTGTGTGGTGGGTCGGAAGCAGTAGCCTTGCGCCACCCAGTAATGCCAGTCCGCAATAGCTTCGGAAGTTGATTGGTCGACGTCGCGGG
>JBOGJT010000177.1:0-9965 GCA_050745065.1 Terriglobia bacterium | reverse complement strand
GGATGGGCGGCGCATTGCCTGGCCGCCCCCGGGAAGCGGCAACTCTCCGGGCGGCATTACGATGTTCGACGTGGCGTCGAAAAGCGTTCGCACTTTTGCCACCTTCAAAGATCGGAGCGTCGGCGCCCTGGCGTGGATGCCCGACGGCAGCGGCCTGCTCGTCTTGTACCAGTCCCCCCAGACAGAGTACCGCTCGCAGATCGGCTTTCTCTCCTATCCAGGCGCCAAGTTCAGCGCCATCACCCGCGATACGAACAGCTACCCAAACTTCACCATTTCCGCGGACGACAGCACCATCGCCACGATCCAGCAAAACACGCTCAGCGACCTCAACCTCCTTCCTTCGTCCGGAAATGGTGAGTCTTCTCCATCGCCCGTTTTCTCCGCCCGGGCACAGATCTTTGGTTTCAGTTGGGATGGTAACGATGCCCTGCTGCTGGGCGAAACGGGCAAGCTCCTCCGCGTTTCGGCGGATGGCAAAACGATAACAACTCTGATCAATCAACCGGGATCGATCTTCGCCGGACTCTCGGCTTGCCCTGACGGCCGCCTAACGTTCTCCTGGGGTCTTCACGGCACGAACGAGATCAACGTTTGGCGAGCGAATGCCGACGGATCCGATCCCACGCAACTGACCCAGGGGAAGTCTGATTACGGGCCCGTCTGTTCCGCGGGCGGCGAATGGGTTTACTACTTTGACGCAGCCTCTCCGGCTCATCCATTCCGCCGCGTGCGATTGGACGGAGGGCGGCCCCAGGATGTGCCGGGATCGATTGGGCCCGGGATCATCGCCTCTACCCGGCTATCGCTTTCCTCCGACGGCAAGCAGGTTGCCTACGTAGCAGGTGTCAACAGCGCCGTTGCGAGCCAATCCCCGACAAGGATCGCTCTGGTCCGCCTGGGCTCTGGCCGAGCGCCACGCCTGATCGTCCCCGACTCCCGCTTCGCCTACGGCTCCAACTGGAGCGGCAGCCTCGGGTTCAGCTCCAACTGGGCCATCACCCTTGCGTTCACGCCGGATGGCAAGGCCCTCGCCTATCCCATTCGACAGAATGGCGGCGACAACGTATGGGTTCAGCCGCTCGACGGCGCTCGAGGCCGCCAGATCACACACTTTACCTCGGAAGGAATCCTCAAAGTGTTGTGGTCGCCCGATGGCAAGCATCTCGCCGTGCTCCGATTCCGTTCAAACGCTAATATCGTCCTTCTCCGCACTCCAAACCCGTCAGCGGCAGCACAGTGAATTGATAGGACCGCCGGTACAACATTTGGTGTCGTTATGATGCGCAATCCTCATTAGTAACCAGGTACGCATGCGCCCGCAGATAGCGTCGTGCACCCCGCCGGCCGCGATCACTAATCGGTTTCGTGCAGAGGCAAGCGGATTGGGCGGGGATCGTGAGATGCGACTTCCTGGAATTGCAAATCCATCCCTACGCGGGCCAGCCTCATCAGATGAACGCGGGGCGGGGCGTCACCGGCCGTGAAGAACACGCTGTTCAGACGGGCCTTTTCGCGCAAAACGACCACGCTGGGGACCAGCATCGCTGAGACGCCGACGCCGTGTATAACCACCACGGGCGCAGGTTCGGAGGCGAGGAGAAAGACATCATAATCACCAGGTGGGAGCAACTGGCTGCCCCAGACCGCGGTGAACGGCAGGCTGAGCTTGCTGGCGACCATCCGAAGGCGTGCTTGAGCCTGAGGGTTCGGCATAGGGTTTGCCCTTGCCGTGGCGTTCGAGCGTGGATTGCGGGGGACTTGGAAGATTGGGTTAGGGAGTGTGGATTTGCGACATGATCGCAAACGCCACCGTGCCTGACTCCAACCCCCTCCGGTCGGCAGGACTTGTAGACACCCACGCGCGGCAAAGCGGGTGGCTGCAAGATCCATATCCGCACTGTTCCAAGTCCCGCCTGGCTATAGGGCAAGTTGCTTGCCAAATGACTCCGGCTCCCTCGGCATGTAGTAAATTCGCTGAAAATACAGGGGTTGGATCCAAATCGAGAAGCGAATGCCCGGTGATTAAGACGGTGAGATTAGAGTTTCAACCTGGACTTCCGTAGCTAATAAGATAGCCGGTGTAACCAAACGGTGAGGCTGCTTGAAGGGGTGCATGCGGCGAAGGCAGCATCCCTGCTATCGGCATGACCGAAAGTACGCTGACAACGCCGCCACTCGCAGAATTCTCGTAGACGCTGTTCAAGCGTGCGGGAAGCTTTCCAATCCAGACCTGGAGGATAGAATCGAGTTTGTAGTAGAGTGTGAAGAGGATTTGGGGGATTGGAATGCCATGTACCCGAAACTCGTAACACTTCTCGGACCATCTCGAGGCAAGACGTACGAGCTGAGGGAGTCAAAGATCAGCATCGGACGGCTGCCCACGAATCAAGTCCATCTGCCCGAACAAGGCGTATCCCGGCAGCACTGTGCGCTGGAAACGGACGGCGGCCGCGTCATCCTGCGCGACCTGGAGAGCCGGAATGGAACCCGGGTGAACGGCCTGCCGGTAATACAGCGCGTCCTCGAGGATGGAGACGTGATCGAGGTGGGAGACTCCCAGTTTATCTTCTCGTCCAGCGAGCCGCGGGCGAACGGTCCAAGCCAAGCCGTTACGATACAGGATGATAGTCTTGAAACAGCCCTGGCCCTGAAGATGCCGGATCACGCTCCGACGGAGAGCTCAGCCGGTGCCGTCGACATCGGGGCGTCCGTGGAGCGCAAGGCGCGCAGCCTGGACGTGCTGCTGAAAATCAACAATGCGTTGAGCGTGCTGCGTGAGCTCGAACCGCTCGAGCAGCGGCTTCTCGAGATGCTCTTTCAGGTGATCCCGGCGGAGCGGGGTGCGATTCTGCTCAACGGAGAGAATGGCGGCGAGTGGGAATCGGCGTTCGGTATGTGGCGCGGCGTGAAGGAACGGCGGCCGGTGCAGGTGAGCCGCGCGGTCTTGGGACAGGTCACGGGCGAACGCCTCGGCGTTCTCTCGACCGGCGCCGAGACCCACCCAGCCCTGCGCGCGTCCGAAAGCCTGCACCGGGCGCGCGTGGCGGCGGTGCTCTGCGTTCCGCTACTTGTGTTTGACCGCCTGATCGGGGCGATTTACCTTGACACCACGGATCGTTCGCCTATTTTTGACGCCGACCATTTGACCTTACTGATCGGAATCGCCGGCGTGGCCGCGCCCGCGCTCGACAACATAGGCCGCCTCGCACATCTTGAATCCGAGAACCGCCGCCTGATGGGCGAGCTGCGCGCTCAGCACAACTTGATCGGTGAAAGTGAGCGCATGCAGCGGGTACGCCGGTTCATCGCCAAGGCTGCCCCTGCCGAATCCACTGTGCTCATCATGGGTGAAAGCGGGACCGGCAAAGAGCTTGTTGCGCGCGCCATCCACGATTTAAGTTCCCGGGCGGCCAAGCCGTTCGTGGCCATCAACTGCGCTGCGATTCCCGACAATCTTCTGGAGGCCGAGCTCTTCGGGCATGAACGGGGAGCTTTTACCGGGGCGATTGCCTTGAAGCGAGGCAAACTCGAGGCGGCCAGCGGCGGCACGTTGTTTCTCGACGAGATCAGTGAGTTGGCGCCCGCCCTGCAAGCCAAGCTGCTCCGCGTCCTTCAGGAGCGAGAGTTCGAGCGAGTGGGCGGAACGCAAGCCATCAAAGCCAACCTTCGGGTTATTGCCGCCACCAACCGAAACCTCGACGAGTCGGTCAGGACCGGCTCATTCCGCCAGGATTTGTTCTTCCGAATCAACGTGGTTTCGGTAACGCTGCCGCCGCTGCGCGAGCGCAGCGAAGATATTCCCTTGCTGGCCACCTACTTCATTGCCAAGCTTTCCGGGCACGGCGGCCGCCGCGTGCGAAGCATTTCCCCTAAGGCCAAAGCTTGCCTTGTTCGCTACCATTGGCCGGGCAACGTGCGGGAACTTGAAAACGCGATCGAGCGGGCTATCGTCCTCGGCTCGGGTGAAGTGATTGAGGTGGAGGAATTACCGGAGATTGTCTTTGAGTCATTGCCCTGCTCGGGTGAGGAGATCCCGCGCTTTCAGGAAATTCTTCAACAGACGAAGCGCAAGCTCGTCCTGGAGGCGATTGACGCGTCCCATGGCGTTCTCACTGAAACCGCCAAGCACCTGGGCCTGCACCCGAACTATCTTCATCGGTTGATCAATAATCTCAATTTGCGCGAGGATCTGCGTAAGCACTCGTCGTGAGAGGGCTTCTCCCGCGAAGTGGGCATGCAACGAATCGGCGCAGCGCGGCTTGACGCGCGCATGGGCTTTGCAGTACCTTCGAGAAAATCGAGCGGACGCGATGGCCAGCGATCGATTTTATTCTTATGAGATCAAGCGGCGCACGACACGCCGGCACGGCGGCTCATGACTGGCGTTTGGCGCCTACGGAACGCCCGTATGCCTTCTGTCCGCGCGTATTCGGACTATACGCAGCATCATAAGTCAGCGATGGGCATTTTCTGCAACGGCGCTCTCCAAGCGCCGAAATGACGGCGGCCAGAGGCCGCCGCTACAGAGTCGAACGTCGCGGACCTATGGCGTCATGTATAGGCGCTGCTTGAGAGGAGGTATTCATTATGTTGGTTAAAAGAAGCTTTATCGCCGCCGTTGTGGCGATGTTCGCATTGACGTTTATGGCCTGCGGCAACAAGCAGCAGACCGCGAGCCAGGAGGCCCAGCAGGCTCAGCAAGCCCAGCCGGCGCAATCTAGCCAAGCGGCACAACCCGGCCACGCCGCGGCGAGAGAAGCACAGCGCCGCGGCCAGCGCGAGGAAACTGCCAAAACCACCTCCCCCGCGGCGCCGCGCGAGGTGACGTACACGGTTCCGGCGGGGACGCCGGTTCGTATACACTTGACCCAGACCATCAGCAGCGGCACAGCAACCGCCGGGTCTTCGTTTAGCGGAACACTCTCATCGGCGCTGGTGGCTGGGAACGTGGTCGTTGCCCCGGCCGGCAGCACTGTAAGCGGCATGGTCACGGCGGCCGATAAGGGTGGGCGGCTACATTCACCCCCGCTGCTCGCCCTCCGTTTGACCTCCCTCGCGCCGACCGGCGGAAGCGCCATGGACATCGCCACTAATACCTGGAGCGCCCGGGGAAAATCACAAAAGAAGCGTGATGCAGTGGCGATTGGTGGAGGCGCGGGCGTAGGGGCGTTAATTGGAGCTCTCGCGGGCCACGGCAAGGGCGCCGCGATAGGCGCGGCCGTCGGCGCGGCCGGCGGAACCACCGGAGCAGCATTCACCGGCCAAAAACAAGTCGTCCTCGGGGCCGAGGCGCCGCTTCGTTTCGTCCTTGCCCAACCGATTAGCGTTACCCGGCGTGCTCCGGCGCAACCCTAGCGTCTCTCGTTGTGATGACCATTTCGGCCGAGCCGCGGCGTGGCAGTTTGTCCGGAGCCGGGAGACAACCGGGTGATCCGCAGCGCAGCGTTCTGCGCTATTTGCCTGTCATCTGTTTTTTCGCCTTGATCTCATCGAGGTCCCGTCGTAGCGCTGCCTGCTTGCGCGCAAGTTTCCACGCGTAAAGCATGAACACGATCCAGACCAGGCCGTAAGCCAGAAACAGGAATTTATCGTTTGGGTCTGCCATAAAACTCACCTCATCCGACTTTGCCGAGCGCGCGTTTGGCGCGAACGCATCACCGAAAAACTGCCTTCTGCGCGGGTCTACGGCCTTTCGCCCGAATTTCACCGTCAGACGGCAGTCTTTCAGAAGCAAAACGCACGCTACGCGTCCTCCGCAACCCACTCGCGGCGGAGGCGGCTTATTTCCCGCTGCGCGCGAAACATCGAAATTCTCTGACGTAGAAGGTAAAAGAAGAGGCAGAGAAACGCGCCGACGCTCACAAAGAAGGCCAACTCCATCCTTGGGGGTAAGCCCGAATTCGGACCTCCCATGATGACGGGCTGCGGGTGCTGCGTTCGCCACCAGCGGATGGCCATGTAATCGATGGGCACGTCCACGAAACCCACGATTCCGACCACGGCGCTCAGCATCGCGGCCCGACCTGGGTTCACAAAAAAGCTGCGCAGCAGTAGATACGCGACAAAAAGCAGCCAGAGGATGAAAGTCAGCGTGAGCCGCGCATCCCACACCCACCAGACGCCCCACACCGGCTTGGCCCACAGCGGCCCGCTGATGAGCAGGCAACTGCAGAAGATAAATCCCACCTCTCCTGCGGCGTAAGCAAGATCGTCGGCAGCGGGCGAGCGCTTCCAGATAAAACCCACGCTGCCGATAAACACCAGGCCGTAAGCCAGGAAAGCCGACCAGCCCATGGGCACGTGAACGTACATGATGCGGTAGACGTTGCCTTGCGCGGCTTCGTTCGGGGCATAAATCAGTGCGAGATAAAGCGCGACGAGAATCCAGACCAGAGTCAGGATGGCGTGCGCCGTCATGGAAGTGTTTCGTTTCATCATGCGATGGAACGGCGCAGGCCAGCGCCTTTGCTTTCGCTAGCCGCGCCTCACTCGTCTCTTGCAGCTACTCTTCTAAAACATACTCGAACAGCAGAAATGACAGCACAATGAATATAACGCTAAACGCAATCAGCAGCTTTAGCCAGCTCAGGAAAAGCGCCGCGGGTTCTCTCCTCAGCGCGCTGCCGGTGGCTTCGATGGCGCCGATAAAAATAGGGATTATGACGGGAAACTGCAGCACGGGAAGCATCACTTCCCTCATGCGGGTATTCGCCGCGACCGCGGCAAACGTGATTCCCACGGCCACGTACCCGGCCGTGCCAAAAAAAACGATGCACGCGAACCATTTGAGCGAAGGCAAAAAGGAGAAGTTGTACCAAAGAGAAACCGTGAAGACGATAACAACCTCGGCGATGGCCAGAAAGGTAAAATTGGCGAGCGCTTTGGCTAGATAGATCAGCCCCGGATCGATGGGAGCCAGGCGCAGCCCTTCCAGGCAGGAGTTTTCCCGCTCGGCCGCGAAGGACCGGTTGAAGCCGAGGATGCCGGCGAAAGCGAACGCGATCCAGAGCACTCCGGGCAGTAAGCGCAGTGATTCCTCGCCCGCCGGTTGGAACGCAAAGTCGAACAGAAAAACTACGAGCACGCCAAACACGCAGATGGCGGCCAGCGTCTCGCGCTGGCGCCACTCCAGGCGCATATCCTTCTGAAACAGTGTCCAAATGATGGCCAAGCTTCGCATTTGATTTTGCGCGGCAGTCGTCGCTGGCCGCGGGCGTTTATCCCTATTCAATATTCAATGCGGCGGGAAGTGTATGTAGCTAAAAGCGAATTTGAAATTGGAAATTTGAAATCATAAACCGCAGCCATTGGGAATAGGAGAAAGACGATTTGCCATCAAAAATTTGAAATCGACAAAGGCGCTGCGCGGCCGTCAATTCCGAGAGACGCGAGCGGCGCGTGCTCCATGGGACCGTCGTAGCGAAGGCGGCCGCGATCGAGAGCCACGAGCCGGCGCGCCAGCGCCGCCCCTTGCGCAAAGCCGTGGGTAGAAAAGATCACCGCTTTGCCCTGCTGCGCCCATTCTTTTACGAGTGCTTCCAGGCGCGCCGTGGATTCCGCGTCAAGCCCGGTGAAGGGCTCGTCGAGGAGCAGGAAATCGGGATTGTGCAGCAGCGCTCGAGCCAGCGTCGCGCGCTGCTGCAATCCCCGGGAAAGGCTGCGGACGAGCTCGCGGGCGCGATCCTGCAAGGAAAAGCTGTCGAGCACAGCGTCGATCCTCGTCTCGAGGCGCGTCAAACCGAAGAGCCGTCCCGCCAATTCCAAGTTTTCCCGCACGGAGAGATCGCCATACAGGAATGTGGCGTGGGAGGCAAACCCGATTTTCGATTTGCAGGCGGCGTGGCGGTTCAGCCGCAGGCCCCCGAGCAACACTTCTCCTTCGCTGGGCACGGCGAGCGAGGCAAGCGCGCGCAGGAGCGTTGTTTTGCCGGCGCCATTCGGGCCGTAAATCAATACTGGCTCGCCCGTGGCAATGCGCAGCGTGATATCGCGCAGGGCGGTGAAATCGCCATAATATTTGAAGAGGCCGCGGGCTTCGAGCACGCACTCAGTGGGGGTTGTGTCGGGTGGCATAGGATTGGAGGAAAGCGGGCGGACCCGTCTTCAGCAGGACCACGAGTTTCGCCTTTAGATCCAGGCGTTCACGCCAATACCTTTTTTCCGGAATTTTCTGGGCCTCAAAAAGCTCGTCGAGATTGGCGACGGAATCGAGCAGCTTCTCAATTTTTGCTTCGAGCTCCTTCTGCGCGGGGCTGCCAGGCCGCGCCGCATCACGCCGCGACCACTCCCGCGAAACGCGCATGCCCATGGCCCAAAGCAGCACCAGCAGGAAGCAACCCAAAAGCGGCGCCCCGAGGCGCATCATCGGGTTCGGCGTTTCCTTGACGGTTTCCGGGCTGGAGTTGTCCGCGCTCGCGCCGCCCGTCGCGGGAAGCGCCGCCCCGCTGAAGCTGGCTTCGATCAGAGTCCCCGGCTTCAAATTCGCCGCCGCAAGCTTCTCGCCGCCCGTATCTGCGTCGGTACCCGCGGGTCTAAAAAGATCGGATTTCACCGCCAGCGTGGAGGGAGTCACGTCTAACTCAAGTTGATCGATCGGGTACGGAACGCTTCCGGCCAGGGTGAAGCTGGACGAGGAATAATCCGATTCGTATTCAACCATCACCCCGGTGAGACCAGGCTTGAGGGGATACTGAATGGAGTATTCGCCGGGTGAATGGCCAGGCTGCGCATCCTGCGGCAACGGCATATTCATCTCGCCGGAAACGGCCACCGAAGGCGGGCCGGCGCCCTTCGCCAGGTTGAAGTGGAATGTGCCGTTCTGGTTCACGTAAGCGACCGGAGGATTGGTTGCATTCCGCAAAGCGTAGAGCTCTTCAACGCGGATTTTATCTCCTTCGGCGCGGACCAGGAATTGCGCCGAGGTCACGTGAAAGGGCGGCGCGGTGGATGTTGAGTTGTAGATTTTGAAGTCCGCTATGGCGTCTGGCGAGGCGGTCAATCGCACGGCCTGGTGATAGTTCACGCCTTGATACACGGCCTGAATCAGGTAAAAAGCATTGGACTTAATCGCCTCGCTGGCAAAAGCGAAACGGCCGCCCGGTGAAGTGCGCGTGACCGCGAGCTGGTGGATTTCACCGTTCGCCGGCGCCAGAAGCTGCACCTCCTGGCCCGCTGCCGCCCGATTCGTTGTGCCGTTGATAATGCGGCCGTCAATATGCCCCAGCGCCAACAGCGCCGCGGGCGTAACCAACATGGCGAGGGCCACGCAGACGGACGCCGCCGGAATCAGGGTGCGCGCGGGATTCTTCATTACAATCTCTCGGGGTCGCGCCTCATGCTGGCGCTAAGGGCTATGCCTGCCACCTTTGGTTGCAGAGGCAGGTGTAGGTGAAGACGTAGCGCAGAGCGGGTCTTCGGCCGCAACCGAACGCCATTTTCAGTCATTCCCGCGAACGCGAGAATCCAGTTCATTAAATGGACCCCCGCTTTCGCGGGGGTGACACGGATGGTAGAGGCCGTGACCACCCAAAATGCTTGCAAAAGAACAAGAATTTGCGCCCTTGCAACGCAGAGTTTCGCGCTTCTTGAAATTCTGCGGCTCGCACTTGAGGAAAGGCCGCAGACTTCGAAACGCACGAAGTCTGTGCTGCCCTGCCCGGGGCCTTGCGCTGCGAGGGGGCACCCATCGACCGGCTTACGATCGGTGCGAGTCCAGGCCACCAGCTATTCGTCGCTGCTGGCTGAAACCTGGCGAGTGGGAATGGGAGAGCCGCAGTTGCCGCAGAACTTAACCGGGATAGGATTGTTGAAGCCGCACTGACCGCAAACATAGGTTTCGGCAAGCTTGCTCTTCAGGCGGGCGCGCCGCGCCGCCACCTCACACTCGATGAAATGGTCTTCAACGGTTCCCCGCTCGAGGTCCTGCGAGGCCACCATCAGGCGCGCCGCCTCGGCCTTATAAC
>JBOGJT010000176.1:0-19773 GCA_050745065.1 Terriglobia bacterium | reverse complement strand
GCATTGGCGGGCGCAGCAAGCAGCGCCCCTACGAAAAGCACCACAACCCATTATTTTCAAAACCGGGTCTGGCTATTTCCAGGGCAGCCGAAGGTGGCGAAGAAACCCATCACTGATTAATCCGAAGCGACAGCAGATTCTCCGCTGCTCACAGAATGGCAGCGAAAAAATTTTCAGCAGCCTGCTACACTTCTTCGGGAACGACGAACGGCGCACGATAGCCGCGGTCACCGTCCCGCAGTAGAATGTCTGCCTCGGGGTCGTTGATCACCTGTTGCGTCTCAGGGTCGAAATTGAGCGTGCGGCCCAAACGGTAAGACGCGTTCGCCAGATGAATGAGCGCGCAGGACGCCACCCCTTCTTCGACGGGCGCGTGCAGGCCCGACTTATTCCGGCTGACCACGCAGTCAACAAAGTTCTGGAAGTGCAGCACGTCTCCGCCCGGCTTATGGCCGGAAAGCCCCGGGTCCTGGTCGTCACCAAGCCACGTCTTGAACGAATCTCCATTCACCGCGAGATAGCCTTTTGAGCCGTAGAAAATATTGCCAACGGTGTTATTCGTCCCGGCCGAAGGTCCAAGCTTGGGATGAGCGCCCGCTGGATGATGCCCTGCGTGTTCGCCAATGCCTGCCTCATGGTTCGTGATCCAATGCCGGACTTCGAATTCGAGCATTCGCCGCTGTCCATCGGCCATATCGAATTCAAAAGCGCAGTTCACCGTGTTCGGCGTTTCCTGATCGTCCCGGAACATGAAGTGGCCGCCGATAGCGGAAACCTTGTTGGGGAAGCCCACGCCCAGCCCCCAGCGCGCGATATCTATCTGGTGAACTCCCTGGTTGCCGAGGTCGCCGTTGCCGTACCACCAGAACCAGTGCCAGTTGTAAAGGAAGCGGTTGCGAGTGAAAGCGTGGAGGGGCGCGGGGCCGGTCCACAGATCGTAGTGCAGTCCCGCCGGGACCGGTTCGACGGCCGCGTAGCCAATCGTATCCCGCCACTTGTAGCATAGTCCGCGGCTCAGATAGAGATCGCCGGCCACGCCCTGGCCGAGTTCGTCTACCGCGTCCCGCACGGAAGGCAGCGAGCGGCTTTGCGTGCCGTGCTGCACGATGCGGCTGTACCGCGCGGCCGCGCGAACCAGTTGCTGGCCTTCCCAGAGATTGTGGCAGCAAGGCTTCTCCACATAAACGTCCTTGCCCGCCTGGCACGCCCAGATGGCCATAAGTGAATGCCAGTCGTTGGGTGTAGCGATGGAGATGGCGTCAATCGACTTATCGTCCAGGAGTTTTCGCACGTCAATGTAAGTGGCGGGCTTCGGCAGCCCCATTTTTTCCAGGTCACCCAGCCGCTCATTCAAGACTTTTTCATACACGTCGCAGAGCGCGGCAATCTCCACATTATGGATTTGAGAATAGGCGCGGATATGGTCCATCCCGCGCCCGTGCAGGCCCACCACCGCCACGCGCACGCGGTCGTTCGCGCCAAAGACGCGCTGCGGCAGGAAGCCGGAGGTCCCGAAGGATGCCAGACCCGCAGACGTTACCCCCAGTCCCGTCCGCAGAAAATCGCGACGGCTGACGGAATCAGGTTTTGATGTATTCTTCATAAAGTTTGCTCCATTTTTCAGAGTAGGCTGCAGCGCGGACCTTTCGGGAGGTGCGCGCACCGCACAGATAGCGGTGAATACGCCATCCAAGTTATGCCATCGCCGGTAAACTTGCCACACTTATTTTACGGGATCGACGAATCAGCGGGCGTTCTCCGCGGCCGCGTATTGCTTGTAGGCCTCGGCGATTCGTGCTTGGCGGGCGTCGCCGTGGTGGATCAAAACGCGATAGCGGAACGTCAATGACTTTCCTGCCGGAATCGTGTATGAGCCGTCCTGATGCGCGTCATTTGTGAACTCGCGGATTCCGAACGGGTTGGCGGCGAACAACCCATAGGCGCGCGCGTGCCAATAGGTGGGATGCCGGAAGCTACGCGGACTGTCAAAAATCGCGATGCCCACCTCTTCGCCCCCAACCTTTCCGTAGTAATCAACCCAGTTGGCTCGCTTCCCCCAAATCTGTTTTTCGCCCACTCCTCCATTTGAATTCACCATATGACCGGGCGGCGAATTGAGCGCTTTCGCGACGCGGATGGCGAACGTGCCCTCTTTCGTGTCGCCCATCTTCACCGGCCCGTGGTCAGCCAGGATCACGAACTGGCAATCGATCATCCGCGTATCCGGGCCGCCGCGAAACACATAGTCCTGTGTTTCCTCCGCCAGGACGCGGCCGTGAGGCGCCACAAGGTTGAATTCGGCTTTGATTTCCCCGGAGCGCGGACCGGACTGTGCCTCGATTAGCCTTTGAAAAACCGTACGTCCGAAGTTCTTCATGCTCCCGTGATAAAACTGCTTGTTAAACACTTCCTCAGCCCAAAAATGAAAGCCATCAATGTCGCCATGGGCAAAATACATGGGCCGTTGATGCGGCTCGATGCTCGGATCGTGCACGTGCGCGGGCGGGATTGTGTTCCCGATGGGGAAACCTCGCGTCACCACGACGCCACGCGCGCTACGCAATGGCTGAAGGTACGGCTTCGCTTCGGCGGGGCCGAAATAATAGGTCGTGAAGGGTTTCCCCCCAATCAGAACCTCAATCTCGTGCGCGTGCCTTTTGAGCGCGACCACCTCCTGAGCGCCGGCCCATGGCGCGCTCACAAAGAAAAACGCCGTGCACAGCAGCAGAACTGCACCGGTCTTGTGTTTCATGGTTTGTCAACTCCGTATCGGCCGGGCGCGAAACAGGGAGGCTTAACCCGAATCACGCGCGAGGCCTTAGAAAAAATCCGGGTTACTGGCAACACTGTTCACTTAGCGGACTTTTCGCCGGGTGCGAAGATTATATCCACATGTCATTCTGAGGGGAGCGAAGAATCTGCTTTTCCCGTTTGATTTACATGCAGATTCTTCGCTCCGCTCAGAATGACAGGCACTTGGTACTTTCGCACAATGGCAAGACGCTGCCTAAGTGAACAGTGTTGGGGCTAGTGTGTGGCGTTTTCACGCCAGCCAAAGCTTTCCGGCGCGCCGTTAGGATGCACGAACCACCGCATCGGCTTCGTGCCGCAGCCGAGCCCTTGTGCCAAGCTCGAGACCTTGCCGCCGAGAGCTTTCACCTCCGCGCGATAGCAGTCCCCGAGGGAATCAGTAAATCCGAAGGTCTGCGTGCTGCTTTGGCCGGTGTTACCGGCAAGCCCGTGATGCGCCCTGCTAAACGTCACTTGATCTGCGGTGGTGCGCGCGTTGTGAATACTGGCATGGTAGGGCGGCAGCCCGTTCTCACGCTGAGCGATTTGCTTATCGAAGCTCTGCTGCAGATGAACCGTATGGGTCTGGCTGTTGTCCGGGTTTGAGCGCCTAAGCACATCGACGATGAGCGAGTAGTCGAACGAACGCCGAAGGCTGCGCCGTGCAGAGGATCCGCCGGTGCTGCTGCTGGTGCTTTCTGCCTGCGCCGATTGCGCGGTCACGTGGCGGTTGGTCCGCGCATTAACGCTGGAGAAGCTCTGCCTGTTGGCAAAGCTGATGCTCTGCTCCACTCGGGTGCTCACCCGCCCTGCGGAAGTGTTCACATAGCCTTCGATCAAGTAGCTTTGCTTCGCCCGCGTCAGCACGTCGCCCTTCACCTTCGCAGCGCCTTTGCCGAGCGTGCTCGTTATCGTGGGCTTTAGCGTTAAGCCAGCGAGCGTGTTGCGCGTGACAGCTCCTCCAGTTTGTCCGGCCTTTGAGTCGCGATAGATCAGCAGGGCCGCGGCAACGGAGAAATAGTGGTTCGCGCCGAGCACCCGCACAGACACCGAATGCGGCGCTCCATCACTCAGGAGCCCGGCGAACGGCGTCAGGTCAAGCCGGTAGGGCACGAAGTTCAAAGTCTGCACCCCGGGCGTGGGCCGCCACAGATAGGGATCGATGCCGCCGGTGTAAACCCACGGATAGACCGGCGCAAGGCCCGCTGGCTTCCCATCAACGCTGACCTCGACCTCGCGATAACTGCCGCCGCTGCACGCACGGGGATGCACCGGCGCGCCCTTATAGCCGCGCTTCATGGCATACGCCGTGGTTTGCTGCACGTACCGGTCCGGCAGGCAGGTGTACCAGAACTCGTCGTGGAACTGGCTTTGCGCGAAGACGTCGATATATACGCGCGTCGTGTTCCGCGGGAATGCGATGCTGCGCAACAGTTGGTCGTCACCGGTTTGCAGGCTCGCCGGCAAGTTGCCGTCGCCGTTCAATGGGTACACCGCATCCGGCGTCCGGGGCGCGGGAAAGCTGGTCTCGGCGGGGTAAAAGAGCAGCTTCGCGCTGGCGTGGATGATGCTGGCGCGCTTCGGATCGACCCAGTTGTTCACCAGCGCGACGCCTTCACCCGGCAAACGCAACAAACTGCTGTAGTCGGTGAGGTCGCGCTCCACTTGCCAGCTTGGGCCGAAGCCGGGTGACGGCTCTTCGGTCGTGCCAAAGTATAGATTGACGCCTTTCAGCCATATTGAGGCCGTGCGGTCGTACTGGTGGCCTGCGTCGATGGAGAAATCGGCTTCGAGCACCACCTTGGCCCACGGCCCTTTGCAGCCCGCAGGCGGGCGATACGCGAAGGGGTGCGGCACGGAGTCCATGCGCGTGTTTTCACCCACCGCGCCGAAGCGCTCGTCGGGGAACAATTGCACGGCGCAGGGCTTCGTGGCCGGTCTCGGCACAGGAGGATCGGCGATCGCGACGTCGGACGAGCCCACCACGGGCCCGCTCTGCGCGTAGAGCGCCCGGCCGCAAGGCACGGCGAGAACAATTCCAGCCAGCGTTGTTATGCTCAGCCGGTAAAGCGGATTCCATCTCATGCGACTCGGTCCCGCCCGCTACAGTTGCGCCACTTTCTCTTTCTGTAACCTCCCGGCAGCCACCCGGACGGCTACAGAATCTTTGAGCCGGGCGCGAAGTCCGGCTGAATAAGCGTTGCCAGACTCGCTATTTAAGCACGAGAAGCGTTCTCCGTCCAGAAGGAAATCTCCAAGTCTCAAAGAAAACACGAGGCAAGAGTCACCGGTTCGTGGAGTGGTTGATTTTCGGTGGCCGTCCTTGTGTTGTGGCCGCGTACGTTCGAATTGCGCCGGCGCCGTGATGCGAGATGGGCCGCGCGTTGGAGCCTTATCACGCTTGGCGCTCCTCACTTCAACTTCTATGCCGCGCAGACGTGGCGGGGCGGGCGCGGCGCTTGTTTGACCTTGCTAGGCGCGATCTGCTAATTTAATTGATGCCTACTGCGGCCCTGCATGGATAACATTCAACTCACCTTCCCGGACGGGAAAACCAAGGAATTTCCTCGCGGCATTACCGCGCTTGGAGTGGCAAAATCCATCGGGCCGCGCCTCGCCTCCGAAGCTCTTGTGGCCAAAGTTGACGGACGGATGGTCGATTTGACCACCCCGATCGAGGCGAGCGGTCCGGTTCAGTTTGTTACCCCCGCCATGCCTGAGGCGCTCGAGGTCTATCGGCATTCCTCGGCGCATCTGCTTGCAGCCGCGGTTCTCGAGATCTACCCAGACGCGCACCCCGGCGTGGGCCCGCCTACCGAGCACGGCTTCTATTACGACTTCTATCGCGAGAAGCCGTTCACCGAAGACGATATTGCGAAGCTCGAAAAGAAGATGACGGAGCTGGTTAAGGCAGACATCCCATACGAGCGCGTTTATTTTCCCAAAGAGGAGGGCTTGGCCCTCTTCAAGCAAATGGGCGAGTTCTTGAAGTGCGAGCTCATCGAGGAAAAGGCCGATGCGGTTTTTTCTGCTTACCGGACGGGCAAGTTCCTTGATTTCTGCCGGGGACCGCACATTCCCTCGACCGGCCGCATCAAGGCATTCAAGCTCCTGAGCGTGGCGGGCGCACATTGGAAGGGAGATGAACATTCACACCCCCTGCAGCGCATCTATGGAACCGCATTTTTCAGCCAGAAGGACCTCGATCAGTTTCTTGCCCAGGTTGAGGAAGCAAAGAAGCGCGATCACCGGCGGCTGGGCCGGGAGCTTGACCTGTTCAGCGTCGAAGACGATGCCGGACCGGGGCTGATTTTTTGGCATCCTAAGGGCGGCGTCATTCGCACGGAAATTGAGGACTGGCTGCGCAGGGAGCTGGTCGCCCGCGGCTACAGCCTCGTGTACACGCCGCATACGATGCGCCGCCATCTGTGGGAGATCAGCGGCCACACGGGCTTTTACCAGGAGAACATGTTCGGCCCTATGGAAGTTGAGAATGACGAGTATCAGCTCAAGCCGATGAACTGCCCAGGGCACATTCTCATATACCGGTCGCGCGCACGCAGCTACCGCGAGCTGCCGCAGCGCTACGCCGAGCTGGGCACGGTTTACCGCTACGAGCGGTCCGGCGTGATGCACGGCCTCCTGCGCGTGCGCGGGTTCACCCAGGATGACGCCCACATCTTCTGCCAGCCCGAACAGGTTGAGGGCGAGGTTCAGGCGTGCCTCGAGTTCGCGCTGGAGGTGCTCAAGACCTTCGGCTTCGAGCGCTATCAGGTGGAACTCTCCGCGCGCGACCCCGCTCACGAAGGGCAATACGCCGGGACGGCCGAAGAATGGGAGCGCGCCGAGGGCGCGCTGATGAGCACGCTGCGCGGAATGGAGATTCCTTTCAAATATATACCGGGCGAGGCCGTCTTCTACGGCCCCAAAATTGACGTGAAGCTCGTCGACGCCATCGGGCGCCCATGGCAGCTTACGACGGTGCAGTTTGATTTCAATCTGCCGCGGCGTTTCGGCTTGGAATATGTGGGCGGCGACGGGCGCAAGCACACCCCGGTGATGGTGCACCGCGCGCTGCTCGGGTCCGTCGAGCGCTTCTTCGGCGTGTTGATTGAGCATTATGCGGGCGCGTTTCCGCTGTGGCTTGCGCCGTTGCAGGCGGTGGTCCTGCCGGTCAGCGAAAAGCATTCGGAGTATGCCCGGTCGGTCGAAGCGGCGCTGCGCGCGGCGAAAATCCGCGTTGAACTGGACGATCGCAACGAAAAGCTGAATGCCCGCATCCGCGACGCGCAGCTTCAGAAAATCCCCTTGATGCTCGTGGTGGGCGACCGTGAGGCGCAGTCGCAAACGGTGGCCGTCCGCCGGCGCGATACCGGAGACGCCGGGTCTCAGCCGCTCGGCGAATTCGCGGCCTGGACGCGTGACCTTATCGACACGCGGGCCGCAAAATGGTAAGCTCAGAAAATCGGGTTTTAGAATCGATTCAGGGTGAATGTTGAATTATGAGTGGATTTTAATCCACCGCCCACGCATGGCGGTGAGCATTTATGATTCATCATTTATAATTTACGAATCGCAACCCCGTCTGAAACCTGGCACCTGAAACCTGGAACCTGTTGTCACGGAGGATACGCCTATTGCTGACCGGTATGTTCGCATAAACGAGAGGATTCGGGCTAAAGAAATCCGGGTGGTCGATGATGAGGGTAATCAACTCGGCATCATGCCACCGTGGGAAGCGCTTAAGGTCGCGCGGGACCGGGGGCTCGACCTGGTTGAAGTTTCGCCGCGCGCCGTTCCGCCGGTCTGCCGGATTATCAATTACGGCAAATACCTCTATCAGCAGAGCAAGCGCCAGCACGACGCGCGCAAGCATCAGCGATCCATCGAGCTGAAAGAAGTGAAGTTTCGCCCGCGCACCGGCGGGCACGACTTTGACGTAAAGAAGAACCATATTCTCAGGTTCCTCGGCGAGGGCAGCAAGGTGAAGGCCACCATTGCCTTCCGCGGCCGCGAGATGGCCCATCGCGATATCGGATGGACGATGATGAACCGGCTGCTCGAAGAGATTGCCGAACAAGGCGCCGTGGAGACAAGGCCAAAGCAAGAAGGACCCAACCTGACGGCGATTATTGCGCCCAAGAAGCCGGGCGCCACCAAGCCGGCGGGCAGCCCGAAGCCGCGTCCACCGGCAGCGCCCGCTCCGGCCGGGGCGCAGCAGCAGCCGCCTAAGCCTACAGCGCCCTCCGGACCAGCCGGCCCGGCAGGATAGGCTTGACAACATAGGAGAGGATTATTTTGGCGAATCGAAAGCTTAAGACTCATCGAGGCGCGGCAAAGCGGTTCAAGCTGACCGCGAGCGGCAAGGCTAAGCGGGGCCACTCCCACGCGCGCCACATTTTGACTTCAAAACCGAGCAAACGGAAACGTAAGCTCGATCAGAGCGGGCTGGTTTCGGATTCGGATATCCGCCGCATCCGAGCCATGCTACCGTATGGAAGATAGGCGCCAGGTGTCAGGTTTCCTGTGTCAGGGCGGGAGGTGCTATCCCTGACACCTCACACCTGAAACCTGACACCTGCTTTTCAGGGTGCGGGAAGGCCCATGGCTGGGTGCCTTCAGCAATTCAGCAGACAGAACGTAATAGGGTTTCTGCCGGCTGTCAAAACTCTCCGCCCCGTAGCTTATTTCTCTCGAAAGGAGTAAACCCATGCCAAGAGTTAAGCGCGGAACTGTGCGCCGCGCCTCCCGGAAGAAGCTCGCCAAGCGGACCAAGGGCTATTTCCTCACCAAAAGCAAACTCTATCGCTCGATGAAAGAGGCGGCGGACCGCGCCGGGCGATTCGCCTATCGTGACCGGCGGCGGCGGAAGCGCGACTTCCGGCGTCTCTGGATTCTCCGCATCAACGCGGCGGCGCGCCAGAACGATCTCACTTATAGCCAGTTCATGAACGGCCTGAAGAAGATGGGATCGCAACTGGACCGTAAGTCGCTCTCGGAAGTCGCGGCGCGGGACGCTACCGCTTTCGCCGCGTTAGCCGCCGAAGTGAAGAAGGCTCTCGCGGCGCCAGCAGCGAGTTGAGCGTGTAGCGTGCGGCGCAGAGTTTCGCGGTTCAGAAACATTGCGGCTTTTCCGTGCAGCGCCTCGTAGCCACGGCACTCCGTTAATGCCGCGGCTACCAACCCCCTCAGATTCTCATGGCATCGAATTCACTGGCAGAGAAAACCTCAATGACGCTGGCAGAGTTGGGCGCGTGCGATGCGCCGGCCGTTGCGGCGCTCTTCGATGCGGTGCGAGGCGCGATGTCCACGGAGCGCCAGGCCGTGTTAGAGCGAGGCGCGGAAAATGAGCAGGAGCGCGAATCGTTGGCCAAAGGTCTGCGCGACCGCTGGCTCTCCCGCAAAAATGGATTGCTCGCGCATGTCGATGAGAACTGGCTCAAGAAGGCTCCGCCGAATTTGAAGCCAGAGGTTGGGAAGCGGTTTAACGAACTCCGCCGCGCCGCGGCGGCGTGCGAATACGATGACCTCTTGCAGAGAATACCGTTGCATTCGAAGCGAGGGGTCGAGGATACGCCCCCAGCAAGCAATCCGCTTTCCGCGGCTCTCCACCACCGATTAGATGATCTCACTCTCCCCGGCGCTCAGCGCGCGTTCGGCTCGCTTCATCCCATCACGCAGGCGCAGCGTGAGATTGAAGACATTTTTCTGCATCTAGGTTTCGCCATTGAAACCGGCCCCGAGATTGAAACGGTGTACTTCAACTTCGACGCGCTCAACATTCCCGATAGCCACCCTTCGCGCGACGATTGGGATTCGCTTTATATTGACTCCCAAACGCTGCTGCGGACGCATACCTCGCCCGTGCAGATTCGCGCCATGCAAAAGAGCGGCGCGCCGCTTTATATCGTGATCCCGGGCAAGTGTTACCGGCGCGACAATCCTGATTCCACGCACTCGCCGATGTTCCACCAAATCGAGGGTCTCGCCGTGGACGAGAACATCACGTTCGCAAATCTCAAAGGCACTCTGGATTTTTTTGCGCGTAATTTTTTCGGCGGGAAAACGCGCACCAGCTTTCATCCGAGCTTCTTTCCATTCACGGAGCCGAGCGGCGAGGTGGCGATCAGCTGTCCGTTCTGCGACGGCCAGGGATGCCGTGTGTGCAGCCAGAGCGGCTGGATCGAGGTCATGGGATGCGGCATGGTGCACCCGGAGGTGTTGCGCCACGGCGGAATCGATCCCGAGCGATACACCGGCTGGGCGTTCGGTCTTGGCGTCGAGCGCTACGCCATGCTGAAATACGGCATCAACGATATTCAGCTCTTTTATCAGAGCGACGTCCGGTTTTTGGAACAATTCTAAGATAGATTTATTCATTGCCTCATTGAGTCATTCATTCAATGACTCGATGAGGCAATGACTCCATCGCGCAATGAAACTTTCCCTGAATTGGCTCAAGGATTTTGTCGAAATCCCCGCTGACCCGCGGGAGCTCAAGCGCCGCTTAACGGACGTGGGCCTTGGGGTGGAATCGGTTTCGCCGCTGGGCGGTGACTGGGTGATAGAAGCTGAGGTCACGACGAATCGCCCTGACTGCCTGAGCCACTACGGGGTCGCGCGGGAAGTCAGCACGGCGTATCGCGTTCCACTCAGGAAGATTGAGGTGGCGCTCAAGGAATCCGGTCCGGTCACAGGCGAAGCCGTCTCAATTGAGATTCAGAATCCGGAGCTTTGCGCGCGTTATTGCGGGCGCGTTATTCGCCAGGTTGAGGTGAAGCCATCGCCCGCATGGCTGGTCGAGAGGCTTGAAGCCGCGGGCTTACGGCCCATCAATAACGTGGCCGATATTACAAATTACGTGCTGATGGAGCTTGGCCACCCGCTGCACGCCTTTGATCTTGAGCGCGTGCAAGGGCATGTGATCAAAGTGCGCCGGGCGCGCGCGGGTGAAACGCTGATCACGCTTGACGGCGTTGAGCGCCGGCTCACGGCAGAGAATCTCGTCATCGCGGACGCCGGGCGCCCCGAGGCGCTTGCGGGCGTAATGGGCGGCGCGCACTCAGGAATCTCGGCCGCGACGAAAACGGTTTTGCTGGAAAGCGCCTGGTTTGATCCGGTGTCGATTCGCCGCACCGCGAAGTCGCAGGGGATGCACACCGAGGCGTCACACCGGTTTGAGCGCGGCGCTGACATTGAGATGGCGCCGTTCGCGCTTGACCGCGCCGCCGCGCTCATCGCAGAAATCGCCGGCGGCCAGATTCTGCGCGGCGCGCTCGACGTTTACCCACAGCCGCGCCGCCGCGAGAAGCTCAGCCTGCGCCGCGCTGAAATCCGCCGGATTCTGGGCGCGGAGATTCCGTGGGAGGATGTGGAGCGCATTTTGCGCTCGCTCGGTTTCACCGTTGACCGGCGAGCGACCGAGGGCTGGGGCGTGACGCCGCCCACGTTCCGCCTTGACGTGGCCCGCGAGGTTGATTTGATCGAAGAAGTGGCTCGCCACTTCGGCTACGACCGTTTGCCTGCGCGCCTGCTGCCAGCGCCACCGCGCTCCGGTCACGACACGCTGCGCGAAAAGGAGCTCGCCCTCTCCCGGCTTCTCGTCAGTCTTGGCTACCGGGAAATCATCACGTCTTCGATGGTCGACCCGGAAGAAAATGCGCGCTTCAACGATGCACCTTCCGTCGTCCTGCAAAATCCGCTCAGCCATGAGGCTTCAGCGCTACGCACAACCGCGATCCCGAACATGCTGCGTGCGCTGCGATGGAACCTCGACCGCGGCCAGGAAGACTTGCGCATGTTTGAAATGGGCAAGGTTTATTCGAGAGAGGCAGGGGGAAAGCCCCAAGAGCGCCGCGTGCTGGCATTGGGCTTGACCGGGCACAGCAGGGCGGCGACGATCCACGATGCCGCGAAGGAGCTTGATTTTTTTGATCTAAAGGGAGATCTCGAATCGCTCTGTTCGCTGTTCGATCTGGATGGGCTGCTCTTCGCGCCGCAAGCGGGCCACGCCTACGATCCGGAACGGAGTGGGCAGTTACGCTGCGGCGATAGACCCTTTGCGGCATTCGGAAAGATCACCGAGCCGCTTCGCGAAGACCACAAGACGCGCCTCCCGGCATGGGTGGCGGAGATTGACCTGGAACGCCTGCTTGAATTTCCTCTGAAATTGAAGTGGTTTTGCGAATTCTCACGGTTTCCTGCCGTCGAACGCGACTTCTCGCTCTTCGTGCCGTCAGATGTCTCTTTCACGAGGGTCTCTGACGCTCTCCGGCGTCTGGCGCTGCCGGAGCTTACTGGTTTCCGGCCCATGGAGGCATCCCACGGCCGGTCGGCCGGACGGGGTGAAACCAGTCTACTGCTGCGCGTCACGCTCCAGAGCCAGAACCACACGCTGAGCGGCGAAGAAATTGCGTCCGCCTGCCAAAAGCTCCTCGACTCGTTGACGCCTTTGGGCATCCGCCTTCGCGGATAGGGCTTACGCTCTTCTGATCGTGACGGCTAGGGACAATGCTTCGCTTCACAGGTGACGGAGAAAGCCCTTGGGCTGGCTCGCAGAGCGAAGCGAGGAAGTGGCTGCCTCCGGAAATCGATGGCGTGTAGAATTCTTTCCGCGGTTCTGCTAGTGATCGCGCCCGGCCTCGCAGAGCGAAATACCTTCCGGCGTTTATAGCACCCGGTGAGGATCTGGCGTCGTCGGATTGACTCCCCGGCGCGTAGGGTGCACAATTCTGATTTAGCAAATTAGTCCTGCCGGGGAAGCAAAGATCATGGGAAATAGGCGCTGGAAGTTCGGTATTGGCATCGCCATCATCGTCATTGTGGCTCTGTGGGAGGGCGTCTCGGGTTTCAATCAGAGCAAAAGCTACTACGTAACCGTCAACCAGCTGCTGAGTGGGAAGGTGACCCATAAGCATATCCGCGTGGGCGGCGTGGTAGCCGACGGATCCATTACCCGAAACGGCGACACCTTGAGCTTTCGCTTATCGCAGAAGGCCCAATCGATCCCCGTCGTCTATGTGGGCACGGAGACTCTGCCGGACACGTTCAAGGACGGTGCCCAAGCGGTGGTGCAGGGTAGCTACACACCGGGCGGAACGTTCCGGGCCGAGCACGTTCAGGCGAAGTGCGCGTCAAAGTACGTGGCTGCTCCGCCCGGACCGAAACCGCACAACATGGCGAGGATGACCGGGCTGGGAGGCGCCACAGCCGGCTCGATGCCGTAGTGGAGCGCGCGTTCGCGGAAAGCTGATGGCTGAAAGCTGACAGCTTCCTTATCTCCTGGAGATGCAATGAATCAGTTTGGTAGTGTAGCGCTGATCGCGGCCGTTGCGTTCGCGGTCTACGCGGTCGTAGCGGGGGTTGCCGGCGGCAAGCTGCGCAGCCTTAAGATCACGCGCAGCGCGGAGCGCGCCACGTTTGGCTTTTTCGTGATGATCACGCTGTCGGTGATCGCCCTCGAAATCCTGCTTCAGACCAACAACTTTCACAACGCCTACGTCGCCACGCACTCCAACCGGAACCTAGCGTTCTATTACAAGTTCGCCGTGCTGTGGTCCGGGCAGGAAGGCTCGCTGCTTTTCTGGACGTGGCTGCTCTCCATTTACACCGGTCTGGTGGTATTCCTCAACCGCAATAAGAACCGCCAGTTGATGCCGTACGTTATCGCTTTTGCCATGGGCATTGGCGTGTTTTTTGCCGGCATCACATTTTTTGTGGCCAACCCGTTCCGCGAGCTTTCTCTCTCTTCGGCGGGCGGTTTGGTGCCCTTCACCGCCGCCGACGGCAACGGATTGAATCCGACCCTGCAGTACCCCTCCATGCTGATTCACCCCATCATGTTGTACCTGGGGTATGTGGGCATGGCCATTCCGTTTGCCTGGGGCATGGCGGCCTTGGCCACAAAACAACTGGGGGACAACTGGATTCGGGTGACGCGCCGCTGGACGATGGTGCCTTGGATGTTCCTCGGCGCCGGCCTCATCCTGGGCGGCCACTGGGCCTACAACGTGCTAGGTTGGGGAGGCTACTGGGCTTGGGATCCCGTGGAGAATGCGGCGCTGCTCCCGTGGCTTGCGGGAACGGCCTTTCTGCACTCCGTCATGGTTCAAGAAAAGCGCGGAATGCTCAAGGTCTGGAACGTGGTGCTGGTGATCCTCACCTTCGTGCTCGCCGTGTTCGGTGATTTCCTCACGCGCAGCGGCATTATTGATTCCGTTCATGCCTTCGTGCAGTCGAATATTGGTCCGTACTTCGTGGTGTTCATCGGCATCATCCTGGCGGTTTCTCTCACCCTGCTCTTCACGCGCCTGGATTTCCTGAAAAGCGAGAACAGGCTGGATTCTGTGGTCTCGCGCGAGAGCGGATTCCTCTTTAACAACTGGATTCTGCTGGCGCTGGTGTTCGCCGTATTCTGGGGGACGATTTTCCCCATCATCTCGAAAGCCGTGGAGCATCAGACGGTGACCGTTGGGCCGCCCTTCTTCAATAAGGTGGCGATTCCAATGGGCCTGCTCCTCCTGTTCCTAACGGGAGTCGGACCGCTACTTGCGTGGCGAAAGACTTCGTTCGAAAGTCTCCGGCGTAACTTTACAGTTCCCGTGGCGGTGGCGGTTGTCGTAGGCGTGATCCTCTTCGCCGCGGGGTTGCGAAACCTGTTTTCCTGGATGAGCCTGTTCCTCAGCACCTTTGTGGCGGTCTCTATTATCGGTGAGTTTTATAAGGGCGCGCGCACACGGCAGAAGGGCACGGGCGAGGGCTTCCCGCTGGCCTTGTACAATCTGTCCGCGCGCAACACGCGCCGCTACGGCGGCTACATCGTTCACCTGGGGATTGTTCTGATCTTTGTGGGCTTGGCGGGGCTGGTGTTTCAGACTCACACCAAGACGCTGATGCAAGACGGCGACATCGTGCGCTCGGGCAACTTCCTATTGCGCGTTGATAGCCTCAGCGGAGGTCAGACGCCGAACTATTCCTATCAGGACGCAGTATTAACGGTGCTAAAGGACGGCAAAGCGTTTACCACCGTGGCGCCGCAGCGGCGATTCTACAAGGCGAGCCAGCAGCCCGTCAGCCACGTCGCCATTCGCAGATCCCTTGTCGAGGATCTTTACGTGGTCCTATCCGGACAGGATCCGGCAACCGGTAAGGCAGTGATCGAGGTCTTCGTGAACCCGCTGGTGATATGGGTGTGGATCGGCGGGATCGTCATGGTGCTGGGAACGCTGCTCGCACTGATTCCGAGCCGCGTCGAGCGCGAGATGGCGTTGATCCGCCAGGCGCAGTTGGAGGCCATGGAAGAGCGAAATGCGATGTAGACTGACAACTGCGAGTCATCGCTCGGGTGGCGCATACATGGCGCCATTTGCCATGTATGCGATGAACCGTTCGCAGACATTGCACAAAGCGTGCTGCGTGATCCTGCTTGCCGTTGGAATGTTCGCAGGTCGCGCCATGGCGGCGCCATCCACGGCGAAGCCGACGCTCGAGCAGGTAGGCAACCAGGTCTATTGCATGTGCGGATGCGTGACCACCCTCAATCACTGCCCTCATCTCCCATCCGAGTGCGAGAGCCGCGCCGGGATGCAGGCCCTGATCCTGAAAGATATCAAGCAGGGGAAGGACGACAAAGGTATTCTGGTAGATCTCGTCGATCAAAATGGGGTCCACGTGCTGGCCTCGCCGCCGGCTGCCGGCTTCAACCTGACGGTGTGGGTCTTGCCCGGTATCGGCTTGCTCGTCGGACTGCTGATTGTCCTGCTGCTCGTTCGCCGCTGGCGCGCTCGGGCTTCGGCCAGCGCCCCGGCCCCGGACGATGTTCCGATCGACCCCAAAATCGTGGCGGCGATTGAAGAGGAAATGCACAAGATTGAGGCAACGAAAGATTGAGCCATTGTTTCATTGAGTCAGTTATTCATTTGCCGGAGCCGGTGACGCACCCCGAACGATCCGATTGACCCGATGACTCAATGATTCAAGGGGAAAATTAACCTATGGTTCTTATCGTTGTTTTTGCCGTCGCCATCGCAGTTTCGATCTTCGTGATTTATCCCCTGATGTCAACAGCGGATGAAGACAAACCGTCGTTGCCGGTGGATGTGACCCCGGCGGCGGACCTGAAGCGCCGCCGCATGGTGGTTTATGAGAACCTTCAGGACTTGGAATTTGAGTATCAGGCCAGGAAGATTGGCCCGAAAGATTATGCGGCTTTGCGAGAGAGTTATAAGGCCGAGGCGGCGCGCCTGATGGTGGCCTCGCAGGACCTCGAGCGGGGAACCGTTGAAGACCGTTTCGTCGAGTGTGAGGTGGCGGCGCGGCGCGCCCGCCTGAAGAGCAAGCTTGCCGAAACCTATGTTTGCGGCCAGTGCGGCTTCAACAATCCTATCCCGGTTAAGTTCTGCGGCAACTGCGGCTCTCCCATTCCCACTCGCCAGGTTTCAGCCAGCAGCGACGAATAGCTGGTGGCCTGGGCTCACACTGATCGTAAGCCGTTCGATGGGTGCGCCCTCGCGGCGTAAGGCCCTGGGCATGGGGAGAGCAGACTTCGGGTGTTTCGAAGTCTGCGGCCTTTCCTCAAGTGCAAGCCGCAGAATTTCCAAAAGCCGGAAGCTCTGCATTGCAAGATCGTAAATTCTTGTTATTGTGGCAACAAATTCCGTCCTCTACGCACTCGCCCTCCGTGATCTCTGTGCGCTCGGTGGTAGAGATCTTCACCACGGAGGCCACAGAGACCACGGAGCACAAGATGCAAAGACGTGCAGCCCACCCAAGTTATGGAGTTCCCGACGGGACTGTTTTTCGATTGTGGCCGAAGGCCGCGCTGCGTTACGTATGCCTGCCCTCAATTCCAAGCTTCCGCCGCAGGCGCAGCTCCAACACGTTCATTTGCCCGCGGTCGGTCTCGTGGTCATACCCTAGTAGGTGCAGCGCGCCGTGTAACACCAGTTGCTCAATCTCGGTACGCAGCGAGTGCCGCTCCGCAGTCGCCTGCCGTTGCGCCGTGTCCAGAGAAATGACGATGTCACCCAAAAAGTCGTCGAAATCCCCGAACCTCGCCGGGAATCCGGGGCCACCCTGCCAGGGAAACGATAATACGTCCGTGGGCGCAGCTTTGGCGCGAAAATCCCGGTTGAGAATCGCGATGGCTGCGTCGTCCACCAGGGTTACATCAAAATAGCGCCGACCGAGGTGCAACCCGCGGCTCACGCGGCTCGAAAAGTCGCGCAGCGCGCGCAGCGTCACATTGAGGCCTCCGCGCCGCCGCCGAAGCCCATCTTGAAGCCGGACCACACCCCGCGGAATGTATCTTGGGATGGATTGGGCCCGTCTACGCTGTCTCAAGGTTCTGATTCGCCGCTCGACGGCGCTGGTTGTTTCGCGCCGTTGCGGGATGTTCCATCGTGGTTGGAGGGGCGCGCCTGCTCGTATTCCTCGTACGCCCGCACAATGCGCTGGACCAGGTTGTGGCGCACCACGTCGCGCTCATTGAAGTGAACGAAGCTGATGCCTTCCACCCGGGCTACCACTTCCATGGCCTCAATTAAGCCGGAGCGGCGCTCGTTGGGAAGATCGATTTGCGTCACGTCACCCGTCACCACCGCCTTCGAGTTAAAGCCAAGGCGGGTGAGAAACATCTTCATCTGCTCGTGGGTCGTATTCTGAGCCTCATCCAGAATCACAAACGCGTCATTCAGCGTGCGGCCCCGCATGAAAGCGATGGGCGCGATCTCGATGATCCCTTTGTCGATATAACGCTCCACGCGGTCAGCGTCCAGGACGTCGTAAAGGGCATCGTAAAGCGGCCGCAAATACGGATTCACCTTCTCCTGCAACGTGCCGGGAAGGAACCCCAGCCGCTCGCCCGCCTCGACCGCCGGCCTGGCCAGAATAATGCGGCTCACTTCCTTGGATAGCAGCGCGTCCGCCGCCATCGCCACCGCAAGATAGGTTTTGCCCGTGCCCGCAGGGCCAATACCAAACACCATATCGTGCCGCTCAATGGCATCCACGTATCGCCGCTGGTTCAAACCCTTGGGAGTGACAGATTTCCTGCCGAGAGACCTCGGTTGGGCCGCTTCCGCCAATCCCTTCAGTCGCGCGCTTCGGTCTTCCGCTAATATTTTCAAGAACGATTCTACCTCCGCCGGCTCAAAGCGCGCGCCACGCTCGAGCAGCCCTTCGTAGTCGTCCACCAGGCACTCAACCCGGCGGACATTTTCTTCCTCGCCCTCGATTTCGAGCGTGTCGTTCGCCAGCCGGGTCGAAACTCCAAACAACCTCTCCAACAGCTTCAGGTTTTCATCAAATATGCCGAAGAGCGCTTCAACGCCACGGCCGAGTTTAACGCTACTCTTCATAGGCTAGGTGGGAAAACATCCCCCGGATGGCACGCGCAGTCTGTAGAAGCCGGTACGATATGATGGGTCCAAGTGGCGGGGGAGAACGCAGTTACGAAACAAGGAACTTTTCATCAGTTCAGTTTCAAAGTATCCCGGCACGCGCCAGAAGTCAAGGCGTTAGCGGGGGTGTCCTAAAGTCTCTTGTAAGACCCCACTTGCGTTAGCTCAAAAGTCTGCTAGTATTTTTTTGATGCAAGAGAGCCTCTTTCCATCAGAAACCTCCGACGCCTCATTAGATGGACGCCCACGCCGCGTACAGGGTGGGGTTTGCACAACCCAGATCGTGATGTCGGCATGGGTGGGAGACAACGCCGACGTGTTTTCGAGGATTCTTCATCTCCACGTGCCCAAAGGCGCAACCATAGCGGACGTGACCTTCGGAAAGGGCGTTTTCTGGAAAAAGGTTAGCACCGAGGATTATAAGATTCTCAGGAGCGATATCCAGGACGGTGTGGATTGTCGGGATTTACCCTATTGGAAACATTCGCTTGACTGCATGGTCCTCGATCCGCCGTACATGGAGGGCTTGTACCGGAAATCAAACGGGCATTTGGCGGGTTCTGGCTCTCACAGCGCGTTTCGGGACCACTACTCGAACGGACAAACTACAGAAGGGGGTCCGAAGTGGCACGCCGCTGTCTTGGACATGTATTTCAAAGCGGGGCGAGAAGCCTATCGCGTTCTCAAGCCCCGAGGCATTTTAATCGTGAAATGTCAGGACGAGGTTTCGGCCAACACCCAACGACTGACGCACGTCGAAATCATCGTCAAATACGAGGAGCTGGGGTTTTATGCGAAGGATTTGTTTGTTGTGGTTCGCACCAACGCTCCCTGCATTACGCGGCTTAAAAAGCAGGTTCACGCCCGCAAGAACCATTCCTATTTCTTGGTTTTCGTAAAGGGCTCACCGCCTCACTCTTTCCGCTACCAAACGATCAGGAACCGTGAATAGATTTTTCTCGAATGGCGGCTTCAATGGCCAAGAGATTGCCATTGTGCTCTTGAGCAGCCATGCCTGCTGCGCCGGCGTATATTTTGCCCAAGTCGTCCGTGGTAGCTCGGTGTTCGCCGCGAATGCAAAACGCCACGTCTTGCCGAAGGCGTAAAGGCAAACCGCAAGGATATCGAAGCCGCCGACAGGAAGGCAGTTGGTCACTACCTGGCTCCCGTCGGGAAGGGTGACGGAAGTTGTATCAGAAGCGTTGCACTGGAAAGTGCCAGAGTAAACGCCGTCTGCGATTCTGACCTTCGGTGTGTCTAAGCATTTCACCTCAAGCCTGACCGCCCCGCCCTTATAAACAAACCCGAAATCAAACTTCTGCTTGCGGTCGTGGGATCGAGGCCTTACCACGTTTAAAATTCTTCGTCGCTGTAACCACATTTTTCTGAGCTTATATTCCGCTACAAACCCAAACATCAAACCCCTCATGCTTGGATTCTCGGCTACAATCTCCGCGAGGAGAGTATTTACCCAAAGATAGATAGCGCCGATTTCTGGAACCCGGCGAAGGTTTCTGGCTGCCTGAGGGCACACCAAAGCTTGATGGCGGCGTAGACCATCTCCTCTTTTTTCGAGACGACCTTG
>JBOGJT010000175.1:0-3120 GCA_050745065.1 Terriglobia bacterium | reverse complement strand
CTTATGGCGGAGGAAAAAGACCAAGGTCAGGAAAACGCTGATCGTGGGCACCCATTTGTTGCGCCCGATGGCGGCCCGTACTCGGTTAGGCCAGGACCACCCTGGGCGCGGCAAGCGGCGTCCCTACGTCAAATTGTAAAAACGTGCAAGCGCGTAAAGAGGGAAGCTGATGCGATAGAGGTGATACTTGAGGTAGAAGACGCGCGGAAAGCCGGTCCCGGTCCAGAGATCTTCGTCCCATGAACCGTCGGGATTCTGGCGATCCACAAGGTAGCGCGCTGCGCGCTGCGCCGCCGGATCCGACGGAGAGCCTGCGGCCAACAACCCGATCAGCCCCCAGGCGGTTTGTGATGCCGTGCTTTCGCCTTTCCCTTTGAGCTTAGGATCGTCGTAGGAAGCGATGGATTCGCCGAAGCCGCCGTCGGCGTTCTGAACGCTGCGCAGCCATGCGGCCGCCCGCCGCGCAAAATCTTCGTATTGAAGTCCAACCGTCTCGATGGCGCGGAGGACGCCGCTGGTGCCGTAGACGTAATTCACGCCCCACCGCCCGTACCACGCCCCTTCCGCGGTTTGCTCGCTCTTCAGATAATCGATGGCCTTACGAATAGCCGGATGCGAGGGGCCCAAGCCGGACCGGCCCAGGCATTCGAGCGCGCGCGCGGCGAGGTCGGGGGTGGAGGGATCGATCATCGCGTTATGGTCGGCAAAGGGAACCCGTGTCAGCAATGAAAGGTCATTATCGCGGTCGAATGCGCCCCACCCGCCGTCACGGTTTTGCATGCTTAAAATCCATTCGATGCCGCGGTGAATAGATGCTTGGAGCCGCGGCCTGTCAGGATGGGAAACGTTTTGCAGGGCCAGTAGCACGAATGCGGAGTCATCCACGTCAGGATAGAAATCGTTACGGAACTCAAAAGCCCAGCCTGCCGGCGTGGCGTTGCGATTGTTCACCTGCCAATCGCCCGGGCCCGCGATCTGCCTCTTCATCAACCATGTCGCGGCTTTCACGAGGGCAGGATGGTCGGAAGGAACGCTCGCTTGCTCGAGCGCCACCATCGCCAAGGCGGTATCCCAAACGGGAGGCAGGCACGGTTGCAGGCGGATCGCGTGATCCTCTTCGATTTCGAATTGCGCAAGGTATCCTCGCTCGCGCGCCGTAAGCGGATGGTCCGCCGAATAACCCATCGCCACCAGCGCGAGAACGGCGTTGACCATCGCCGGATAAATGGCGCCCATCCCTTCGCTCCGTTCGATGTGCTCGAGCAGCCAGCGGCGAGAGCGGCGCAGCGCTATTTTCCGCAAGGGCTTCCAGGGAAGCGCCTCATAGAGTTTGAGCACACGATCCACTGCGCGGAAGAAGTTATGCCAGGAGAAGGGCCGCGCATCCCACTTAAACGCAGGGACAGCACGGCGTGGGTCCCGCCAAAGCTCATCTACGCCTGCCCGCTCCGGAAGGCGCCAGTCTGGCTTATGCGCGAAGAGGATGGTGAGTGGCACGAGAATGCCTCGCGTCCAGGAGGACATCTCGTAAACGTTCACAAAGAACCAGCGGGGGAGAAGCATCAACTCGGGTGGCATGGCGGGGACCTTGCCCCAATCGATCTTCCCGCACAACGCGAAATAAAACCGCGTGTATGAATTTGTCCGCTCGAGCCCGCCGAGCGCGAGCGCGCGCTTGCGGGCCGCCAGCATGTGCGGTGTTTCGCTGGAATCGCCGGCGAGCTTCAGCGAGAAGTAGGCCTTAATGGTTGCGTTGAGCTCGGAGGGGCCGCCCGCATAAATGCCCCAGCCGCCGTCGGGAAGCTGTTCGCGCCGAATGGTGTTGGCGAGCAGCGCGATGCGGACGGGATCGGCCTTGCCGATGAGATAAAGAAAGAAAATATAGTCGGATTCGAGTGTGGTATCGGCTTCCAGCTCGCCGATCCAGTAGCCGGGTTGTTTTTGCAGGGAGAGTAAATAACGTGCGGCGCGCGCGACGGCGTCTTTCAGGCGGCTGTGCCAGTCAGGCGCGGAAGGCGGAGCCTCCACGGGGGTGGGTGCGGTGCGTGACCGCAAGAGTGCAGTCTTGGTCGCTTCGTTTGCCATCCGCTTTCGAGGTCCAGGAAAAATGAGATTGCTCGTGTCTCATGCGCGCAGTTCGGCTGGCAGAGCAAATCGGACGTCTTCTTCGATGACGTTGACGTCCTCGAGTTGTGTGTATCCCTTCAACTGCAGGTGGGCGACAACCTCCTCCACCAGAACCTCGGGCGTTGATGCGCCCGCCGTGATGCCAATGCGTCGAATGCCGTGCAGCCATTCCGGCCGGATCTCGCCCGCATCGTTCACAAGATAAGCCCTCGCCCCCGCATCCTCAGACACTTCGACCAGACGGTTGGAGTTAGAGCTGTTACGCGCCCCTACGACGAGTAATAAATCCATCTGCGAAGCCACCGCCTTGACCGCGCTCTGGCGATTCTGCGTGGCATAGCAAATATCCTCGCCCGGCGGCGAAACGATGGCCGGGAAACGCTCCTTGAGCTTGGCGACAATCTCCGACGTATCGTCCACGCTGAGCGTCGTCTGCGTGAGATAAGCCAGGCGTTTTGGATTGACGCCGGCAAGCGCCTCCACGTCGTCCACGCCCGTGATCAGCCGCACCTGGTCCGGCGCCTCACCCAACGTACCGATGACTTCGTCGTGATCGCGGTGGCCAATCAACACAACCGTGTAACCGTCGCGCACGTACCGGATGAGCTCAAGGTGAACCTTCGTCACCAGCGGGCAGGTGGCGTCAATCACGCGCAGGCGCCGCTCTCGCGCACGGGCGCGAACCGCGGGTGAAACCCCGTGGGCGCTGAAGATAACGATCGAACCCTCGGGAGCATCGTCCAACTCCTCGATGAAAACCGCTCCTTGTGCCGCCAACTCATCCACCACGTGTCGGTTGTGGACGATTTCCTTGCGGACGTAGACCGGCCGCCCAAGCCTCTCGAGAGCCAGGCGGACAATATCAATGGCTCGTACCACACCCGCGCAGAAACCGCGCGGGCGGAGAAGCAGCAGCGTCCCCGGCTCGCGAACGGTCGATGGACTGCGCTTAATCGTTTCTTCCATTATGAGTTTTTGCGCTCCTCGCGCGTC
>JBOGJT010000174.1:0-11118 GCA_050745065.1 Terriglobia bacterium | reverse complement strand
GCCGTCATCGGGAAAAACGCCCCGGCTTTTACCGTCGCGTCGTTGGCGATGACCATGACCCAGCGTCCGGCGATGCGGCCCAGTCCGCAGACAACGCCAGCCGCCGGCGCGCCGCCCCATTCTTCGTACATGCCCCAGGCCGCGTACAGACCAATCTCGTGGAACGGGGCGCCCGGATCGAGCATCCGGGCCAGCCTTTCGCGCGCGGTCAGGCGATTCTTCTCGTGCTGCCGCGCGGCCGCGGCTTTGCCGCCGCCTTGCTGCAGCTGTTCGCGTTCGCGCTGAAGTTGCTGCTTGAGCTGCTCCCAGGCCGCGGTCACCGGTAATTACCCACGGGCAACGGGCAATTGGCAACTGGCAACCGGCCTGCCTTTCTCATTGCGCGTTCATGGCGGCCAGGAAGTCGCCGTTGGATTTTGCCTTGAGCAGGCGGTCGCGCAGCAGCTCCATGGATTCGGTCACTGAGAGCGGGTTCAGTACCTTGCGCAGCACCCAGACCCGGTTGAGGTCGTCCTTGGGAATGAGCAGCTCTTCCTTGCGGGTGCCCGAGCGCTGGATGTCAATCGCCGGGAAGACGCGCTTATCCACCAGCTTGCGGTCGAGGATGATTTCCATGTTGCCGGTGCCCTTGAACTCCTCGAAGATCACGTCGTCCATCCGGCTACCGGTTTCGATCAGGGCTGTGGCGATGATGGTCAGTGAGCCGCCCTCTTCAATGTTGCGCGCAGCGCCGAAAAAGCGCTTGGGCCGCTGCAGCGCGTTCGAGTCCACGCCGCCCGAGAGGACCTTGCCGGAAGGCGGCACGACCGTATTGTAAGCGCGGGCCAGGCGCGTGATCGAATCGAGCAGGATCACCACGTCGCGCTTGTGTTCCACCAGCCGCTTAGCCTTCTCAATCACCATCTCGGCCACCTGAACGTGGCGAGCCGCGGGCTCGTCAAACGTCGAGCTGATCACCTCGCCCTTGACGGTACGCTGCATGTCCGTCACTTCTTCCGGCCGCTCGTCGATCAACAGCACGATCAGGGTCACCTCCGGGTGGTTGGTGCTCACCGAATTGGCGATCGTCTGCAGCAGCATGGTCTTGCCCGTGCGCGGTGGGGCCACGATGAGGCCGCGCTGCCCCTTGCCGATGGGCGTGAGCAGGTCGAGCACGCGGGCCGAAGTATTGTCCTTCGTGGTCTCGAGCCGGAGCCGGTCCTGGGGATAAAGCGGCGTCAGGTTATCGAAGAATATCTTGTTGCGTGACTCGTCGGGCGGCTCAAAATTGATGGCCTCCACCTTGATAAGCGCGAAATAGCGCTCGCCTTCTTTGGGCGGGCGAATCTGGCCCGAGATCGTGTCGCCGGTGCGCAGGTCAAACTTGCGGATCTGCGAGGGTGAGACGTAAATATCGTCCGGACCCGGCAGATAGTTGTAGTCGGGAGCGCGCAGGAAGCCGAAACCGTCCGGCAGGCACTCGAGCACACCTTCGGAAAAGATCAGCCCGCTCTTCTCCGTCTGCGCCTGGAGGATCTTGAAGATCAACTCCTGTTTGCGCATGGTGCTCGCGCCAACCACCGCCAAGTCCTTGGCCACGGCCACCAGCGTGGAGATATTCATCTCTTTCAGCTTGGCAATATCCAGGACTTCGCCCTCTTTGAAGTTCTGGGACTTGTCTTCGGGATCTTCGTCTGGTTTTTTTGCGGGCATAGTTTCTTCTTCTCTCAAAACGACTTTAATTTTCACCGGTTTTCTGGTTTTTGGTGTACTCATAAATTTGTTCACAGGTTGAGCGTTTCGGAACCCATCACTCAGGGAAGGGATTCGTCGATGCACGAGGTGGTTAACACGGCAAGATGACACCCGGGAAAGATGCCCTCGTCAGGTTTGGCGTCTTGAGGTATCAGAATCTCGAGGTCAGTCAAACGTCAAAATACGCCGGAGCTACCGCGCCGATATCTACGAGGATTATATATCATCGTCGCAGCTTGCGCATTAGCGGAACTCTCGGAGCACCGAAAAACCGGCGGCCGGAGCCAAGCGCCACAACATTGACTGCCATGATAATCCGCTTTAATTGGCCAGGGGTTCACGCTCGCCTTCCCGTGAGCCAGGCTCCAGGCCGGACGCAGGGGGAAGCGGCTCCGAGGCCAGCGGCTCGCGCCCGTCCACCTTACGCTCGAGCGCTAGATCGAGAACGTCATCCATCGTGTCCACGAAGCGGATGGTCATTTCCTGCTGAATCGTTTCCGGGACTTCCGCCAAGTCCTTCTCATTATCGCGCGGCAGTAGCACCATCTGGCAACCCGCCCGATGAGCGGCCATGAGCTTTTCCTTGACACCGCCGATGGGAAGAATTTTGCCGCGCAGCGTGATCTCACCTGTCATGGCGAGGTCGCGCCGCACCGGAATCTTGGCCAACGCGCTCACCGTTGCCGTCACCAGCGTAATGCCCGCCGAAGGGCCGTCCTTGGGAATCGCGCCTTCGGGCAGGTGAATGTGAATATCAAGGCGGCGGTAAAAATCGGGATCGAGCCCTAACCGGGCGGCACGCGAGCGCACGTAGCTCATGGCCGCCTGACCCGATTCCTGCATGACGTCGCCCAACTTGCCGGTCAGAATCAGTTTGCCTTTGCCGGGCATGGTAGTGGCTTCGATGTGCAAGATTTGGCCGCCCACCTCGGTCCAGGCGAGACCGGTCGCCAAGCCCACCTCGTTCTTCTCCTCGGACCGGGTATCGCGGAACTTGATGACGCCGAGGTATTCCTTTACGTCATGCTTGCCCACGACGAGACGCAGCGTCTTGCCTTCTTTCACCACCTTGCGCGCGACTTTGCGGCAGATATTGGCGATTTCCCGCTCGAGATTCCGCACGCCGCTCTCGCGCGTATAGCCGCGCGCGACCTCGATGAGAGCCTCATCGGTGATCGTCAGGTTTTCCGGCTTCAATCCCGCCGCCTCGAGCTGTTTGCGGACGAGAAACCGCTTGGCGATTTCCAGCTTCTCCGGCTCGGTATAACCGGAGAGCCGCAGGATTTCCATGCGATCTTGAAGCGGTTGCGGAATGGTGTGGATCACGTTCGCCGTGGTGATGAAAAACACCTTGGAAAGGTCGTACTCCACATCCAGGTAATGATCCATGAAGGTGTTGTTCTGCTCGGGGTCGAGTACTTCGAGCAGCGCCGCGGAAGGGTCGCCGCGAAAATCCATGCTCATCTTGTCCACTTCGTCGAGCAGGAAGACAGGGTTAATCACGCCGCCCTTCTTCATCATTTGCAGGATCTGGCCGGGCAAGGCGCCGATGTAGGTGCGCCGATGGCCGCGGATTTCCGCTTCGTCGCGCACGCCGCCCAGCGAGAGACGCACGAACTTGCGCCCTGTGGCGCGCGCGATGGACCGCCCAAGAGACGTCTTGCCAACTCCCGGAGGCCCCACAAAACAGAGGATCGACCCGCGCGGTGTTTTCACGAGCTGGCGCACCGCCAGAAACTCCAGGATGCGCTCCTTGATTTTTTCCAGCCCGTAATGATCTTCTTCGAGGATTTTTTCGGCGCGGCGGATATCGCGGATTTCCTTCGATTTTTTCTTCCAGGGCACCGCGAGCAGCCAATCGAGATAATTGCGCGAGACGGTGGATTCGGCTGACATGGGCGGCATCATCTCGAGGCGCTTCAACTCGGTGATGGCCTTCTCGTGCGCGTCCTTGGTCATGCCCGAGGATTCAATCTTCTTCTTCAGCTCATCGCTTTCGCTCTTCTCGTTGCGTCCGAGCTCTTTCTGGATGGCTTTGATTTTCTCGTTTAGATAATACTCGCGCTGGGCGCGCTCCATCTGGCGCTTGACGCGGCCTTGAATGGTGCGGTCAACGTTTAGCTTTTCGATCTCGATGTCGAGGATGTCCGCCAGCCGGGTCAGCCGGTCCACCGGGTCGAAGATTTCGAGCAGCTCCTGCTTTTCCTCGATCGAAATGTTCAGGTTGGCCGCCACGGTGTCGGTGAACTTGCCGATTTCCTCCACCTTGACGGCGGCGATCATCGTTTCGTAGTTGAGGCTTTGCGAAAGCTTCACGTATTGCTCGAAAAGAGAGACGATGCGCTGCACCAGTTGCTCGATGCTCGGCGTGTTTATGACGCGGAACGACGCGGTTTTCACCGTGACGCGGTAGTAGCCCTCGTCATTTGAAACCTTCTGCACCTTGCCCCGCTCGACGCCCTCCACCAGCACCTTGATGTTGCCGTCCGGCAGCTTCAGGCTCTGGACGATGCTGGCAACCGTTCCAACCTGATAAATCTCATTCGGTTTCGGGTCGTCGACGGAAGCGTCGTGCTGGGT
This sequence comes from Terriglobia bacterium, assembly GCA_050745065.1. GTDB lineage: Bacteria > Acidobacteriota > Terriglobia > UBA7540 > UBA7540 > RH2-MAG17b. Next base: position 6,804 of record JBOGJT010000174.1, on the reverse strand, counting down.
GGCGAGGAAAATCTTTTTGTCTCCCGCCAGCGCCTCTTCCAGCGCGTTAATGGAGCTTTCGCGTCCCACCACGAACGGCGTCATCATGAAGGGGAAGATGACCACGTCGCGGATAGGCATCATGGGAAGCGCCCGCGTATCGCTCTTTTCACGTCCGGGAAGAATCGAAGAACTCATTAAACACCTGGTTTCGACGGAATTGCTGGACCGGTCAGGCTCCCCCGATGCCCCTCACCCCCAGCCCCTCTCTCCATCCGGGGAGAGGGTGGACCGCAGAGCGGGCCGGGCGAGGAGCGCGCGCCTCGCGGATCCGGGGCGCAGCGGCGTTAGCCTGCTTTTTCGAGCATCTGAGAATCAAAATTTATCTCGCGCGTTCGAACCATCTCTTCGCTCACCACAAACTCGCGCATCTTACGCTGGCTCGGCAGATGATACATGAGGTCGAGCATCAAATCCTCCAGGATCATTCGCAGCCCGCGCGCTCCCAGCTTTCGTTCGAGCGCCTGGCGCGAAATCGCGCGCAGCGCGTCGTCCGTGAACCGCAGCTTGACGTTCTCAAACTCAAACAAGCGTTGGTACTGGCGCGTGAGCGAATTCTTGGGCCGGGTCAGAATTTCAATCAACGCTGACTCGTCCAGGTCGCTCAGCACGGAGACCACCGGGAGCCGACCCACAAATTCCGGTATCAAACCGTACCTGATAAGGTCTATCGGCTGAACCTGCTCCAAAGTTTCGATATTCCTGCGGCCTGCGGGTGCCGCCGCGCCGCCCGATTCGGCGTGGAATCCCATCGCCCGCCTCCCGATGCGCCGCCCGATGATGCGCTCGAGTCCCACGAAGGCGCCGCCGCAGATGAAAAGAATGTTGGTGGTATCCACCGGCGTGAATTCCTGGTGCGGGTGCTTGCGGCCGCCCTGCGGGGGGACGTTGGCGATCGTACCTTCGAGGATCTTCAGCAACGCTTGCTGCACCCCTTCCCCGGAGACGTCGCGCGTAATCGAGGGGTTCTCATCCTTCTTGGCAATCTTATCGATCTCGTCGATATATATGATGCCTTGCTGCGCCGCCAGCACGTCGTTATTGGCGCTCTGTAGCAGCTTCAGGATGATGTTCTCCACATCCTCTCCGACGTATCCGGCTTCGGTGAGCGTCGTGGCGTCGACCATGGCGAAGGGCACTTCCAGCAGGCGCGCCAGCGTCTGCGCGAGAAGCGTCTTGCCCGTGCCGGTCGGGCCGATCAAGAGGATGTTTGATTTGGCCAGCTCCACGTCACTTCGCGTGCGCGACATCAGGATGCGCTTGTAGTGGTTGTAGACCGCGACCGAAAGCTTTTTCTTCGTCTTTTCCTGGCCCACGACGTATTGTTCGAGGAAGGTTTTAACCTCAACGGGTTTGGCGAGCTTGGCCTGGGGCTGTGGCGCGCGATCCGGCGAGTCCTTCTCCAGAATGCTGTTGCAAGCCACCACGCACTCATCACAAATGTACGCGCGGAAGCGGTCATCCGGAGAAGAAATCAGCTTGCGGACCGCGTCCTGGCTCTTATGGCAGAACGAGCAGCGCAATATCTCATCGGTTCCCGAACGTTTCAACGTGTCCCTCGACTATTTGTGCTTGAATATAATCTCATCCACCATGCCGTATTCATGAGCCTGGTCGGCGTTCATCCAGAAATCGCGCTCGACGTCGTGCTCGATTTTCTCCATGCTCTGGCCGGTGTGTTTGGCCATGATCTCATTCAAATTAGATCTCATGCGCAGGATTTCGCGCGCGTGAATATCAATATCGGTGGCCTGGCCGGAGAGTCCGCCCATGCTGGGTTGATGAATCAATACCCGTGAGTTGGGCAGGGCGTAGCGCTTGCCGTGGGTACCCGCCGCGAGCAGTAACGCAGCGGCGCTCGCCGCCTGCCCGATGCAAATGGTGGCCACACTCGGCCGGATGAACTGCATCGTGTCGTAGATCGCGAGGCCGGCCGTGACAGAGCCGCCCGGCGAGTTGATATATAACTGAACATCCTTTTCGGGATCTTCCGCCTCAAGGAAAAGCAGTTGCGCGGTCACCAGGTTGGCGACGTTGTCATCAATGGGCGTACCGATGAAGATAATGTTATCCCGGAGGAGGCGTGAATAAATGTCGTAGGCTCGCTCACCCCGGTTGGTCTGCTCCACCACCATGGGGACCAAGGTCATGTAAGCGCCATGTTTGTTCATGCTATTTGCCGGCTCCCGCCGGTGATGAGGGATCCGCCGGGCTCGACGGGCGGACAATCCTGGCACTACGGTATAAAGCGTCCAGAGCCTTCTGGTGGCGGCGGCTAGATTGCAGTCTAGCCAGCCCTCCACTTTGTGTCAAGCGTGTTTTGAGCGCTGCCGGCGTTTCATTTCCGCCTGCGGCCAACCCGCGGATCGCGTCGTCAATTTCCTCCTGCGTGACTGCGATCTTCTCTTCGTCCGCCACCTTCTCCAGAATCAAAGCGTCACGAACGTCCTTCGCGGCTTCCTCGCGCAGGTCCACGCGCATTTTGGGCCAATCGATGCCTGCCGTGCGAGGGTCAATCCCCTGATCGTAGAGATGGCCGGCCACCGACCGCATCCGCCGCTCCACGCTCTCCTCCACAAGCACTTCGGGAACCGGAAATGCCTGCCGCCCGCCCAGAACGTCTAGCAGCTCGCGCTTCGACGCCGCCTCCGCCTTCTGCTGCCGCACCGCCTCCATCTCCTTCCGTACAGATGCGCGGAACTCCTCGAGCGTTGCGGTGTCGCTCAAAGTCTTTGCTAACTCGTCATCCAAGGGTGGTACCACCTTGCGCTTGACCGCCAGAATCTCCGCGCGGAACTTGACGGTTTTCCCGGCCACTTTTGCTTCCGGGAAGTCCTCTGCATAGACTACAGTGAATTCCCGCACGTCGCCCACCCGGACGCCGCGAAGGCTGGCAGTGAATTCCGGAAGCGTTCCTTCCTCGCCCAGGCGAACAACGCCGTCCTTAACTTCGAGGATGCGGCTGTGAGACCCTTTTGCGTCGTGGCCCGTGTAGCTGACGCTGAGCACATCGCCGTCCTCCGCGGCGCGATCCGCAACCACCTCAAACGTTGCCGCGTCCGCGCGCATCCGCTCGATCGTCTGATCCACTTCCGCGTCCGTCACCGGCGCCGCATCCTCGGAGATCTCAAGGTCTTTGTAGCGACCCAGCTCAAACGCGGGCAGAACCTCAAAGAGAGCCTTTGCCGTCAGCGGCTGTTCATCTTCAAACTTGAGCTCCTCAAAGCGCGGAACGCCCACCATGGGCAGTTTCTGCTCCTTGATCGCATCGTCAAAAAACTTTGGCAGCAGTTGCTGTGCGACCTCTTCGCGGATGGCCTCGCGGAAGCGGCGGAGAACGAAGTCGCGCGGGACGCGGCCCGGACGGAAGCCCGGCACGTGCGCCTTGCGCGCGAATCGCGCGGCAATGCTTTCCGATTCCTTCTTCACGATGTCATAGGGAATCTGAATGAGTAGTTCTCGCTTGCAGGTTTCTGCCTCCACGGTTCCTCATGGGCGGGTTTAGTGTGTGAATTTAGTGCGGCGAGGTTGTTCTCGTTTACGAGTCCAGAGCGGCAACCGGCGGGTCTCTCTCCCGCCAAGTACCTTGCAGTTCTCGAAATGCTTGCGCAGCCCAACAAAGCAAGTATAGCACAGCACTTTCGCGTGTCAATCGGGTGTGCATCTGCGTTCGGCGCCGGCGCGGTTGACTTCACGGAACTTAATTTGATAAACCAATCTGACAGGGAGGAGTGATCATCATATGAAATTTCACCGAATCGTGCTTGCTGCCGTCATCGCGCTGGCGTTGCTGTCTGCCATGGCGTACTCCGCGAACCTCGAACCAGGACAGCGGCGTTCTTCCTCTAATTCTACGTTCGTTCAACCTTTCCTGGGACGCTGGGATTTGACGTTAAGGACGCCCAAGCGAGAGCGGCCCTCGTGGTTGGATTTATATCGAGTGCACGGCGTGTTGAAGGCGAATTTCGTCGGACGCTGGGCAAACGCTCACCCACTTTCACAAGTCAACATCGTTCAAGACACGCTAACCTTTACCTCCCCGAAGGAGTATGAAAACCGGCGGACGGACATGGAGTTCAAGGGCAAGCTCGTCAACGGCCGGCTGGTTGGCTCGACCACCGGGCCGGACGGAACCCCGTGGACGTGGATAGGCCGGCGAGCGCCCTTGCTGACCCGGAAACGGTCTCCTCAATGGGGCGCGCCCGTTGCACTATTCAATGGGAAAAATTTGAACGGATGGTATGAATACTCTGCGGATAATGCCATCCCAACGCGCCACTGGAAGGTTGTCCACGGGACGCTCGTCAGCCCTGGGCACGGCCCTGAGCTGGTGAGCACGCGTAAGTTCGAGGATTTCAAATTGCACGTTGAGTATAATTTGGGCCCCCGCTCCAATAGCGGCGTCTACCTCCGTGGCCGCTATGAGGTGCAGCTTGAAAATGACTCCAGGCAGGAGCCACCGAGCCATCACAACGGAGCCATCTACGGCTTTCTTGCGCCAGCGCCAGAGCTGCCTCGAACGACGGGCAAATGGCAGACATTTGACATTACGCTGACCGGCCGCAAGGTCACCGTCGTCCAGAACGGCGCGACGATCATCGACAATAAAGAGATACCGGGAATTACGGGCGGAGCGCTAGACAGCCATGAAGGTGCGCCGGGGCCGATCTACTTGCAGGGAAGCGAGGAGGGTCACGTTGCTTTCCGCAATATTGTCGTCACTCCCGCAATCGAACCATGAACCTCGCGCCTGAAACTTTTGCAGAATGCCGGTAGATTCGTGGTATGCGGAGCGTCGTAAAGCAGCGATGGGTGACTCTCTAGCGGCGGCCTCTGGCCGCCGGACTTTGCACCGGACGTTCAAGTGTTACGAAGGAATTGAGTTCGTATGGCGCGGGTCGCTTTGGCCCGCCACGGCTGTCTAGAAATAGAAGGCCAATCCCGAGTTAATGGCAGGATCTGCGGGGTGAGCGGTTGTGATTGCGCAAATGAAAGACGTGGCTGCCCGGGCCGGGGTCTCGATTACCACGGTGTCGCACGTCCTCAACAAGACTCGAGCCGCGGCTCCGGAAACGCGGGCGCGCATCCTCCAAGCTGTTCGGGAACTCAACTATCACAAAAACGTATCGGCCTGCCTTCTGAAGCGAGGCCAGAGCGATTGCTGTGGTTTGATTATTTCCGACATTGAAAATCCGTTTTTCCCGGAATTGGTGAAGGGCTTTGAGATGGCATCTCTGGCTCACGGATTCGACGTTCTCGTTTGCGCGACGAACTACGACCGCGGCTTGGCCAAAAAGGCCGTGGGGAGAATGATAGAAAACACGGTGCGCGGCGTCGCCGTGATGACCTCACAGCTTGAATCCCGGCTGGTCGAGGAGTTGTGTCAAAGTGAAGTGCCGGTCGTCCTTCTTGACTCCGGATCGCCAAGGCGTGGGAGAAGCGGCATTCGCGTAGACTATTCCCACGGAGCTCGAGAAGCGGTGAAACACCTGTGCCACCTCGGTCACCGCACCGCCGCGGTCCTCGCAGGCCCGGGCGACCGCAGATCAGCGGTCGCCTACAAAAGAACAGTGCTAGGAATCCTGAGCCAATTCGGGCTCAACGCCGCTCTGGTTCGAGAGTGCGAGTTCAGCGTGGCCGGGGGACTGGATGGCGCTCTTTGGCTGCTGCAGCAATCCAGCTTCCCCACAGCGATCATTACGGGCAACGATCTTACGGCGATCGGCGTCATGCAGGGTTTGGCCGATGCCGGTATACGAATTCCTGAGGACGTCTCCATCGTCGGAGTTGATGACATCGCCTTCGCGCAATACACTCATCCGTCTCTGACCACGGTTCGCGTTCCGCGGGGGCGCCTGGGTGAACTGGCATTTGAGGCCATCGAGAAAATTCTCCGGTCAAAGCGCCGCTTGGGCAAGCGGTATGTGTTGCGGAGCGAGCTGATCGTTCGCCGCTCGACAGGTCGCGCGCCGGAGGGCAAGTGTGTTGCTGCTCGCGAGGGTTCACTATCGCCGGCCACAACGTTGCCGCCGTTCGCATAAGCGGCTGCGCAAAATCACAGGCAGAACGTGGCTTTCAGCGGCTGGTTACGAACGGAAGGGAGCCTTGCGGGTAAAGGCTGATCTATACATGACGTCATAAGTCAGCGACGTTCGACTCTGTACCGGCGGCCTCTGGCCGCCGGTTTTTCGGTGCTCAGAGAGCGCCGCTACAGCGAATGCCCATCGCTGACTTATGACGCTCCGTATTGAATCACTCGTGAGGCTCCCAGGCTGGGCAACTCAGCGCTGATGTCGCGTCTGGCCGGCACGCCGAGGGTTCGAGCCAACCCCACGTTCCCCCAAATTCCCGCTTGACATTCCACGCTCACTTTTATAGTATGTGCAAACGTTTGCGGCAAAGGATTGCTGTTTAGACGGAAAGTGGCATGTCAGGCCGGAGAGAGACTAACGATGAAAGCACGCTATCTGATTTTCGCAGGTTTCATCATTGCGGCCCTGTGTGCGCCTTGCCTGGTGCGCGGGCAGGCGGTGGGGGAAATCACGGGACGGGTCACCGACCCAAGCGGCGCCGTGGTGCCCAATGCCCGGATTACGGCCACACGCGCCGCCACCGGGGTTTCGCAACTCACCGTCTCCAGTAGCGCCGGAACGTATACCATTCCTCACTTACCCGTTGGCACCTACACCGTGACGGCCGTTGCGAGCGGCTTCAAGACTGCCGTCGCGCAGGATGTTACGCTGGACGTGAGCCAACAGCGGCAGG
>JBOGJT010000173.1:0-8699 GCA_050745065.1 Terriglobia bacterium | reverse complement strand
GAGCCTTTTTGAAATTTACCACAAGACGCGAGAACTTCTTTTTCTCAGCGGTTTGCCCGCGGAATGGCGGCGTGACGCAGAGACACCTGTTCAAGCCAGATGGCAAAAGCGGCGCGGCGAACGACCTGCCCGTGGGGCGTTTCCCCCGGACTTATCCCGAGTTTCCGGCTAGCCATCTCGAGATCAGACCCCTTGAGGTCACGTTCCATTGCCGGCGCATCCAGAAGGTTTGGCGAAAGGTATCCGGTGCGAACGAGGTTGCGTGCCAGGCGGCGAGCGCCCGTTTCGGATACTCGGCTGGGCGGAGACGCCTCTAACCGCAGACGCGGCTCGCGACCCAACGCGCGCCCGAGGGCCAGCACGGCCTCCGGCCGCGTTACGGAGCCACCCGGGCGAAAGTGAAGATCGTTGCCATCCGGCCCGAAGATTCCGCGGACGCCGAGGAATTGTGCGGCGGCGAAAGCCGGGTTTTTGATCTCAAGGTCATCGAACCAGAATACCGGCGCGCCGCGGCGCAGCAAATCCAACTGAAGCTGTTGTGTGAGAGCGCTGCTGTCATCAATCCGTTTTGGAGTCACGGCGTGGTCCAAGGCAAAATCGGCCAAGGCGCCCGCGGCTTCGCCGATGGCCCATTCAATGGGATGCAATCGATAGGCGCCATTCGTGATATGCGTCGTGCCGATATCCTTTGAAGCCGCGATCAGGTTATCCAGATGCCGGGGAATGAGCGCGCCTAGCGGAAGTTGGAACGGTTTAGCGCCTGATGTGAAATCCTTTTTTGAGCAGGAATGAATATCAATCGGGTAAAACCCAATCCCCACCGAGTCCGCGAACAACGCGGCCCGCGGCCCTTTCTGATATAGCGAAGAAATCTCCTGCTCGGTGATCGTCTTCAGCGCATGGATGCGGCGCGACTCGCGGATGTAGGGAAATTGCGAGAGGCCATCACGCGATCCGAGAGCTGAGTCTACGAGTTCCAGGCCCGGATAGCCCTTTCCGTGGCCGTTGTCGCGCGGCACGTCATTTTGCAGCCAATAGACAAAGCCGAGGGCGGCCAGCTTTCCCTCGCGCAGCGCCTGCGCCTGCGCATCGGGGTCGTCTGACAGCAGGCCGGGCCCGCAATAATCGTTGCCCGGCCAGTTGACCATTGAAACCTCGCGCGGCGCCTGCGGTCCGCTGAAATTGGCGGACGCGACCAGGCGGCGATAAGTCCAAAAAGAACCCGGTGTGTGCGGCGCCTTCTCGAACACGCGATAGGTGAGGAACTTTCCGCCGCCATAGTCGAGGGTCATCGTGTATGGCTGCCGCTGCCGGTGCGCTCTATACTCCGGAGGCTGCGGGATGTGCTGAGGATGGTTCGCGTGGCGCGCCAGAACGAAAGTATACGTGAAACTCTGAACATCACGGGGGTCGCCGCTTCCTGCCCGTGCGTGGGGCTCGCCGGTCTCGCCGCGCGGCTCGGCGCCGGTCGAGTATGCAACGCCTGCGAGCGGCAACAACTCGCCCGTATCCGTCGCATCCAAAACGTAGCGCGCCTTGATTTTCAGCCAGCGCCGGCTGCGAAAATTGTAAGTCAGGACAGATTCAATCCGGTTCCCTTTGCGCGCAACCGCCACAACTTTGGTTCTCAAAAAAATATGCAGAACGCCCTTCGACTCGTAGGGTTGGAGCATGGAGTTAAGAACCTTCAAAGCCACCGGCGCCTCAAAGCAGAGCGCGCTGACCCAACAATTGCCGGGGTTGAAGTACTTTTCTCTCGCTCCGAGTGCTGAAAGAGTGTTGTGCTGTTTGTAGTAACTTCGAATGCGCTGCCGGAGTTCTGCAAAACTCGCCGTGGGACCCGTGGTCTCGATATACCGGTTGCCATCGAACGCCGACACGCCTTGGGCGGTCATCTGGCCGCCGATCCAACCCGTCTCTTCGGTGAGGCAAACGCTATGGCGTCCCGCCGCCGCGGCCAGCGCCGCCGCCAAGCCGCCGGTGCTTGCACCGGCCACAAGCACGTCGCACGCAATTTGACGCGGTGTCGAAGGTAATGTCAACGTCAAGATTGCCGCGGAGGCGGGTCGCTCCGCGCTGACGCGCATAACGTCGAGCACCTGAACCTGCCCCCCGGAACTCGCTGCGCGAGCCAGAGGAACGCGCAAGCCCACGACTGTGATGAACATGGCGAGCATCGGAATAAGACGAGGTGGACGGCTGCGATGCGGAGACATTATCGGGTTTCCATTCTGAATGCTTGCTACGTCGGTACACGGGCACTCTGCACAAAAGGCGCTTCAGTTGCCCTCGATCCGCCGCGCGCCCCGGTGCAATATCATATACGCTCCCGACGGAACTGGCATTATCCCGCCCTAATGCACGGTTCCGTCAAAGTCGCGGTTGGCAAAAACACCGAAGGCTATCTATCCGGCGCCCGCGGAAAATCCCCTCACCCGTCCCGCGCCGGCTGGTGAATGCGCCGGCCGCGGTCCACCCTCTCCCCTCGGGAGAGCGTAGGAATCAAGCGCTGGACCGCAGCCCTCTCCCCGGGGAGAGGGTGCCCGACGAAGGAGGGCAGGCGAGGGGTCTTTTCCCACTCCGGTCGATTTTGACGGAACCCTGCGCCCGAATGATTTCCTGTTGCATTCCTGCGGTCTGCGGGTAGAATATTTGCTCGGAGTCAGCTTGTTCCTGTGGAGATGAAATGTCCGAAGTTATTCGAAGTCCCAAAGTCTATGACGCCATCATCGTTGGCTCGGGGGCCGGCGGTGGGATCGCGGCCTACGTGCTCACTAAGGCCGGCGCGAAATGCCTTATGCTCGAAGCGGGCGAGTATTGGGACACGGCCAAAGACTCGAAGATGTTCAAGTGGCCATACGAGGCTCCCTTGCGTGGTGCGCCCACACCCCAAAAGCCCAACGGATATTTCGATCCCGGCTATGCCGGTTGGCATCTGCCTGGTGAACCGTATACCAACGCTCCGGGCAGCGACTGGGTCTGGTGGCGCTCGCGCGTGCTCGGCGGGCGCACGAACCACTGGGGCCGGATTGCGCTGCGCATGGGCCCCTACGACTTCAAGCCGTATACGCGCGACGGCAATGGATTTGACTGGCCGATTTCCTACGATGATCTTGCCCCCTACTACGACAAGACCGAGGAGCTGATCGGCGTGATGGGCACCGCCGAGGGACTTGAAAACACACCGGACGGCAAATTCCTGCCGTCTCCGCGCCCGCGCTGCTACGAGCTTCTGATCCAAGACACGTGCCGGAAGCTCGGCATTCCCTGCATTCCTTCGCGCCTGGCGATTCTCACCCAGTCGATTCACGGTCGGCCCGCGTGCCATTACTGCTCGCAGTGCGGGCGCGGCTGCGCAACATCCTCCAACTTTTCTTCGCCCACCGTGCTCATTCCACCGGCAATGGCCACGGGCAACCTGGAGTTGCGCTGCAACGCGATGGGCCGCGCCGTGCTCACCGGCAAGGACGGGCTGGCCACCGGAGTCTCCTACGTTGACAAGAAAACCCGCCAGGAAGTGCACGTGCGAGGCAAGATCGTCGTCCTCGCCGCCAGCACGTGCGAAACGGCGCGCATCCTTCTCAACTCCCGCGATAATGAGCATCCTGATGGCGTGGGCAATTCTAACGGCCAGGTGGGTAAATATCTGATGGACACCGTCGGCGCCGACGGGTCGGGAGGCTTCTTCCCGCTTCTGACGAAGCGTCCGCCCCACAACGAAGACGGGGTGGGCGGGATGCATCTCTACATGCCGTGGTGGAACTATCAGAAACAGCTTCGCCATGAGTTGCCGTTCGCGCGCGGCTTCCACATCGAGTTTGGCGGCGGTATCGGCATGCCAGGCGTGGGCGAGTTTGAAGGCACGGAGAGGCAGCTCGGCGGCGGCTATGGCGTCGAACTCAAGCGCGGCGCGAGAAAGATATACGGCGCCTATATCGGCTTTTCGTGCCGCGGCGAAATGATTCCTAACAAAAACAGCTACTGCGAGATCGACAAAAATACCCTGGACGAGTGGGGCATTCCGGTGCTCAGATTTCATTTCAAATTCAGCGACGAAGAGATCCAGATGGCCAAGTACGCGCGGGAGGTTTTCCGCGAGATCATTGTCTCGGCGGGTGGCGAGCCGCTGCACGTGTTCGGACCGGAAAATAACTGGGACATCTCGCGCGGCGGCGCTATCATCCACGAAGTCGGCACGTGCCGGATGGGCTCGGACCCAAAGGCTTCGGTGGTCAATTCTACCGGCCAGGTTTGGGATTGCAAGAATGTGTTCCTGACCGATGGCGCGCCGTTCGTGAGCAACGCCGATAAAAATCCTACCTTGAGCATTATCGCCCTCGGCTGGCGGACCACTGATTACGCCGTAGACCAAGTGAAGAAGCTCAACGTTTAACGAGGCGCGGGCGGTGGACTGCGGCGCTCGGACACGAAAGGCACAGGAACCGAGGATGAGCAACAACGAAAACGAAAAGCACGCTGGCTCGCTGAACAGAAGAGACCTTCTCAAGGTCGTGACGCTCGCTTCGGGGGCGGCGCTGGCGCCAGAATTCACCGCGCGCGTAGCGGCTGCCGCTCCGTCACCGCCTCAGCAGAGCGAGGGCGAGGCGGCCGCCGCGCACAAACCGAGAGCGCTCAACGCGCACGAGTGGAAGACGCTTCGCGCGCTTTCGGACATCATTATCCCGGCCGACGAACGCTCGGGAAGCGCCACCCAGGCTGGCGTGCCCGAGTTGATTGACGAATGGCTGGCGGCGCGCGACGGCGAGATGAAGACGCAGCTCGTCGGCGGCATGGCGTGGCTCGACGCGGAATGCAATCGCGCCTATGGGAATGATTTCGTGGACTGCGCCTCAGCCCAGCAAACCCAGATGCTTGGCCGCATCGCCTGGCCGGCCAAGGCCGCGGCGTCGGACTCTAACGGCGTTGCCTTCTTCAACCGGCTCCGCGGCGCTGTGATGGGCGGGTTTTACACTAGCAAGATGGGCATCGCGGATTTGCAGTACATGGGTAACAAGATGGTGGAAGATTGGACTGGCTGCCCCGAAAGCTGCCTCTCGGCCTTAGACGTGAATTATTCGGACTGGCAGCACTGGAAGAGTTGACGGGCGTTTGCGAGTCTACCCGCCGTGCGGGCAGCAGCCAGCGCGTTCGGATTCAGCCGGCCGAACGTAAACGGCGCGCCATGGCTTGGCGCCTCGTGCCACACTTAAGGGGCTTCGATCTTGGGGGAAGAAAGGACTCCGCATCATGAGTCGTCCCGCCCCGTTTGAAATTGCGTGTCCGTGCTGCGGCTCCAAACTGACGATTGATCCCCGCCTGGGCAAGGTTCTCCTGGCCACGCCGCCCGAAAAGGCGCCAGCGGAGCGAGACCTGGACCACGCCGCTCAGCTTCTCGCGCGCGATGCCGAACGCCGCGATTCCCTGTTCCAGAAGAGTGTGGCCGATGAGAAATCCAAAGCGGACCTGCTCGAGCGGAAGTTCGCCGAGGCTCTGAAAAGGTCGCAGCGCGATCCTTCAGCTCCTCCGCCCGTTCGCGACATCGATCTCGATTGAGTTTCCCCTCGCCGACCAAGGGCAAAAATCCCGCGCCAAGTTGCGAAGCCGCGACTGACCGCAAGGATGTTCAAGTAGGCGCCCTCGCGGGCATCGCACCACGCCCGCCGCTCGATCTTTGCCCGGTTTCTCAGTCGCCCTTGCTCGACTTGCTGCGTAATACCCTTCAGCGACCGTTCCATGCGAGACGAGAAGCGGCAGCAAAACGAGTTGCTCAAAACCAACCCCTCAAAATAGTCGTTTTCCGTCACCAACTGACGAAGTTGGGTTAGCAGGCTCGGTTCGCCGCTGATGGTTCGCTTCGTATCAGGACACGGCCAAGGCCATGCCCTGACAGATCGCACCGCACAGCGGACTTCTTCCGGCGAAATCGCTTAGAACAACAGCTTCAGGCCGAAGTCGATGCTCCGGCTGCCGCCCGCGCCCTTAATCAATCCGAAATTGGCGTCGCCAAACGACGTATCCGGATTATTAAACTGCGGGTCGTCGAGCGCGCTGAACCAATCGCTGCGGAACTGGAGGTTGAACCGTTCGCTAAGGCGGAGGTTGCGGAAAATCGCGGCATCCACGGTAAACGAGTTTGGGCCAGCGAACATATAAGGCCCCATGTTGCCAAACGTGGGCGTTTCGAAGTCCACGGTCGGGTCACTGAATACGGAAGTATCAAACCAGGGCTGAGTGTCAACTCCGTACAGTTTTTTGAACGGCCCGTTGATTTCGGGAGACTGGCCGTTGCCGGGGGTATTGATGCCGGCGCAGTTGCAGCCAAAGTTCAGCATGCCGCCGGTTCTGAATGTAAGCACACTGCTGAGCTGCCATCCGCCCAAAACTCTGCTTTCCGGCCCCGAATTAAACAGGCGATGCCCCTTGCCCATGGGCACATCCCAGATGTAGCTCTGGACCAGCGTGTGCGTGTTGTCATAGTCTGTGGGAGCGTAATTCCGCTTGAAGTTGATGTAATAGGTGACGCCGCCGGAATTATCTCCGGACTCATTGGCGTAGCCTAGCGCTTTGCCGTAGGTATAGGCTAACGTCATGGAGAGCCCGTTGGCGAAGCGGCGGTCGAATTTTACCTGCAAAGCATTATAGTTTGACGACTCACCCGCAAAGAAGAGGGTCGTGCTCGCCGTGCGGCCGAACTGCGCGAACTCCGGCTGGCCTGCCGGACCGACGCCAAGGTCGGCCGGATTGGTGACGGCGTTCATGTTGTATTGGACCGGCACGTGCACGCCACGGTTGCCGACATAGGCTACGTCCAGCGTGAATTGCCCCGGCAGGGCGCGCTGATAGGCTAAGTTCCACGATTCGATGTAGGGATCGACATAGTGCAAGTTGATGGCTTGATAGCTCTGATTAATCAAGAGCGGGGTGTCTGCCACGATAATCCCGTTAGAGGGGATCGAGGCCACCAATGGCGGCGGAAAACCTTGCGCAAACGTTACCGGCGTGCCGTTCGGATAGAGAGCAGGTCCATTGCTACTGAGGCTGTTGAACGAGTTGTTCTGCTTCACCGGGAAGTTGTAAGCGTAAGTGTTGTCTTCGAAAGGCTCATAGCTGATGCCAAAACCGCCGCGAATAACGTCCTTATGCGTCAGGCGATAGGCCAGGCCAAACCGGGGCGCAAAATCGTGATAGCGCTGCTGCATGCCGAGGTTTAACGGATTGCCGCCGATGCCCGCCACCACGAGCGTGTTGTTAGCAGGAATGTAGTTGGAAAATCCTCCAGGAAAGTGGGGCGTTGCGGGTGGATAGAATTCCCAGCGCATGCCAAGATTAAGCGTCAGCTTGGGGTCAACCTGCCATTTGTCGTTAACGTACAGGAACAGTTGAGTGGCCCGGTAAGCCGGGAACACCACCGCAAGATCGCGGCCCACCGAACTCGGTACGCCCAATAGAAAGCTTGCAAAGTTGTTGCCGAAATTCACCTTGGCGCCGGGGACTGAGGTCTGGCCCGATCCGAAGTTCCATGCGCCGCGCGGACTGAAGGTTTGCTCCTGCAAAAGGTCGTCCCGGATGCGAATCACGTTCACGCCCCACTTGAGCGTGTGATTACTGATGGTCTTGTTCCAGTTGCTGACAAAATCAAAATCCGTTTCGGTGCGGATCCAGGGGAGGCTGGCAGAATAGCCAACCATGGGATCGGAGACGGTGCTGCCGATGAAGACGCCGGTGAGGCCGCTTTCGAACGGCTCAACGTTGACGCCCGGAATCCCAATCTGAGTGGAGGCATCGGTGCCGTAGTCGGTTTGGTTGGCCGTGTTCCGGTAGCGATTGAGGCCAATCCGGTTCTGCACGATAAGCGTTGGCGAAAAAATGTGGTCCCAGATGATGTCGCCGGAGTACGTTGAATCCGTCCCAGTGGCTTCAAAGCCGCCCCCGACGGGTCCGCCTGCAAGGCCGTAAGCCGGCTGTTGCACGGTGATCGGGCTCATATACCCTAAGCGTCCGGAGATGTGGTCGTTTTGCCCCTGATACTGGTCTATCTTTACGTCGAACGATTTGTTGTCCTGAATGTACCGCGTGGTCTCCAAAAGATTGTTCTGATACCTTGCCTTCCCGGCCGCCGTGAGCTGATCGTTCGGCAGCGGCACCAGCGCCACGAGTTTCGCCGAAATAGGATCGATGAACCCGGCGATGTTGTTCCCGGTGAACGGCGTGCGGCCCGTCCCGCATAGCTTGCTGTTTCCGCCGGGAAGGCAATCGGCTGTGTCTCCGGTGGACGGGTTATAGATGGTGTCAAGCGTCGGATCGCTAAAATCGCCCGCGCGCTCGGCCGCGGTGGGCACGCTGAGCCGCTGGAATTGCCCCTGGTTGAGGTCAGTCCTGAGGAAGTCGACAAAAAAGAACGTCTTGTTTTTGCGGATGGGACCGCCGAATTGGCCACCCCAATAGTTATAAACGTTGTGCGGCTTGACGAAGGGCGATCCCTCCGGGCCGCGGTCAAAGTAGTTTCTCGCGTTCAGCGCTTCGCCGTTATAGATCTCATACGCGGCGCCGTGGAACTGGTTCGTGCCGATTCCATGATGACGTTAACCACGGCTCCGAGCGCCGTGCCCTGCTCGGCATCGTAGTTGCTCGTGGTGACGTTCACTTCTTGAATGGCTTCGATGGGCGGGATGTAAACCTGCAAAAGCCCCGTGCGCTCA
>JBOGJT010000172.1:0-9721 GCA_050745065.1 Terriglobia bacterium | reverse complement strand
GTCGACCCCATAATAGCGGAACAGGGACCGGCTGCGGACCAGTCGCACGGCCGCCTCAACCTCCTCCTCGCCCATGTGGTGAACGCCGGGAAATTCCAGCGGAAGGGGCATCGCGCGAACCGGCTTTCCCCCGTCAATTGCCAACCGGTCCTTTACTGCGACTTCATCGTCAACAATCACCTTTTCGTTTTCCATGTGAACTCCTCGCGCCTTCCAGCGGTCCGAATCTGTCCCACTTCGAATGGGTTGCCGGGAAGGGTGATGATTGTCATGAGCAAAGGCCCACTGAACTATTTACGCTATATGCAGGTTGCAGTCAAGTGTAACATACATTTTTGAAGTATCAGTCTAAGATAACTACGATTTAATCATATGAAACATCATTTAAGAATAAATTGCTTGACAGCGCAGGATCACGATGGTAGAAGCAAGTGGAGCTGCTTTGCTGAACAGGGCAGACGCGCATAATCCGTGGCGCAATCATCCTGGGTTGATAAGAGAGAAACTCAATGCCATCACGCACGGCCAAAGCATTCTGCCACCCGGTTTTGGAAAAAGATTTCAACTTGCCTTTCTGCAAGCAGTCAATCCATACTTTTGCCCGCGATGCCACGGGCGGCTGGAGTCCACGCATCGCGCGACCAGCGTTGATATTCATTCTCTGAAGCCACGGGAGGCGGCCTATGTTGTATCGCGCGGCGTGGGGTTTCGTTCTCATCTTGGCGCTTACCAGCGCCGCTTTGGGCGCACCTGGCGCTGGTCACGCTTGATCTCAGTCGAACTTTCGGAAAAGCCTCGCTGGATCAGCTTCAGCGGGAGGCGAGCCGCCAGGACGGAATCTCTTTCGTGACTGTGACGGCGGATCCCCCGCCGCCGGGTCTTGCCTTCATCATTTCGGCGGCAGGACACCGCAGCGACAACAGCACCGCAGGATGAATCTCCTTTGAGGTGGATCGTGCACTTACCGAGATGGCTCAAAACTTTGCTCTTCTGTTGGGCGCTGATAGAAACTGCCGGCCTGCCGCTCCGTGCGCAATCGAGCGGCGGGAGCCCAATCTATTTGGATCCTCATCAGCCCGTGGCGCGGCGCGTTGATGACCTGATGAGCCGGATGACGCTGACGGAAAAACTCGGCCAGCTCAATCTTCCGTGCGTTTACGTGAATCAGCTTGGAAGAGACATTCCTGCTAAGATGGCGGCGTGCAAACGATTTGCTGCAGGAACGTATACGCAGGAAATCGGCCCCGGATGCGGCTTTTTTACCTTGGCGAATACGATTCTGCACAAAGGCCCTCTGCAGCAGGCCGAATACTTCAATGAGCTTCAGAAAATCGCCTTAACCGAAACGCGGCTGAAGATCCCGCTTCTTGAAGACGAAGAAGGCACGCATGGCGGCATGTTTTCAGGCGCCACGGTGTTCCCGGAGGGTCTCGCCATTGGCAGCACATTTGACATGGGCCTGGTGAAATCAATCTACGCCGCCGCGGCCCAGGAAGCCAGGGCCGTAGGGATTAATATGCTGTCGACCCTCGTCCTGGAGCTGGATCGCGATCCGAGGATGGGCCGCAACGCCGAAGCCTATACGGAAGATCCCTACCTTTACTCGCGCATTGCTGAAAACATCGTGCGGGGCGCCCAAGGCTACAACGTGGCCGCCCCGGACAAAGTCGCGGCGGTGATGACTGATTTCCCAACTCAGAGCGAACCGGCCAGCGGCTTGGAGCGCGGCGCGATCGAGTTATCAGAGCGAATGATCCGTGAGGACTTTCTGCCTCCCTGGGTTGCGGCAATTACCGGGGCGGGAGCGTTGGGGGTGATGGCCGGATACCCGGAAATCGATGATGTGCCCGAGCACTCCTCGTGGAAATGGAACACGGAAATCCTGCGTCATGAATTGGGCTTTCACGGACTGGTGTTCAGTGAGGGAGGAGGTTTTGACAGCCTCATTTATGAAGGGGTGGCCGCGACGCAAAAGCAAGCGGGCACGGAGGCTTTGCAGGCGGGCGTGGATTTGGACATTACCTATGAGCCGGCTTATATGGAACCGCTTGCGGAAAATGTCCAGGAAGGCCGCGTCCCGATCTCGCTGGTGAACCGCGCCGTGCGCCGGGTTCTGGAAATGAAGTTTCGCCTTGGACTATTTGACAACGCCTATGTGGATCCGGCGCGCGCGGTGAAGATTGTGCATTCGAGTGAACATCAAGCGCTGGCGCTGCGTGCCGCCCGCGAAGGGATCGTGCTCCTGAAGAACGAGAAGAGCCTCTTGCCTCTCGCAAAGAACCTGAGGTCCATTGCGGTGATCGGGCCCGACGCGGACAACGCGGCAAACCAACTCGGCGATTACGACCCTGAGAAAGTTCTCCAGCCCGTCACGACAATTCTTGCAGGCATCAAAGGGATGGTCAGCCCGCAGACGAAGGTCGTCTATGCAAAAGGGTCGAATGTCCTGGGGGACGACAAGAGCGGGTTTGGCGAAGCCGTCCGGGCCGCGAAAAATGCTGAGGTTGCCATTGTTGTGGTTGGTGAAGAGTTTGGGAAGAGCCACACAACGAACCGGGAAGACCACCCAACCGATGGCGAAGGCTACGACGTGGCCAGCCTGGATTTAACAGGTGTGCAGGAAGACCTCGTCAAGGCCGTTTACGCGACCGGCACACCCACCGTTGTGGTCCTCATAAACGGCCGGCCGCTCTCGGTCCGCTGGGCGGCTGCCCACGTGCCCGCGATCGTTGAGGCGTGGGAGCCGGGTGAACGAGGCGGCGAAGCGGTCGCCGATGTGCTCTTTGGCGATTACGACCCCAGCGGCCGGCTGGCCATGACCATTCCCCGCAGCGTGGGCCAGTTGCCCGCCTATTATGATTACAAGCCCTCTAAGGCATACTGGATCAATCGGGGTTGGACCCACCTGGATGGATACGTGAACATGCCCGGCACTCCGCTTTACCCGTTCGGCTACGGACTGAGCTACACACAGTTTCAGTACAGTAACCTCCGCATTAATCCTTCGCAAATCCGCACCGAAGGTAACGCCATGGTGCAGGTTGACGTGCAGAACGTGGGAAAACGGCGCGGAACAGAGACGGTTCAACTCTACGTCCACGAACGCGTCGCCCCTGTCTCAACTCCGGTCAAACAACTAAGAGGATTCCAGCGCGTCGCGCTGAATCCCGGAGAGAAAAGGACCGCCACTTTCACGCTCACGCCAAGAAGTCTGATGTTGCTTGACCGCGATATGCGTTGGACGGTGGAACCGGGCGAGTTTGAGGTCATGGTCGGGAAGTCATCGGCGGATATATCATTGCAGGGGACTCTCACTGTCACGGAGTAGCATCGAGATGAAGATTCGTGAAATTCGCGCTGCGGGTCTCCGCGGCGCAACGCCAAAAGGAGGCTGGACCAACGAGCTGCAGCCGGCGGACTGCATTCACACGCTGGTCGCGGTGCTTACTGATGAAGGGCTGACGGGCTGGGGAAGCGTCTCTACGAGCGATGATTTGGTGCGCGCCTCTCTCTCTGTTCTACGGCGGTTCTATGAGGGCGAGAACGCGCTCGAGCCCGAGCGCGTCAGCGAAATTCTGCACCAAAACACTTTCTGGCTGGGGCGCGGCGGCGCCATCACTCACACCATCAGCGCGATCGATATCGCTCTTTGGGATTTACTCGGTCAGGCGACGGGCCAACCCGTGGGCCGCTTGCTCGGAGGCCGTTATCGTGATCGCGTGAGACCTTACGCTTCGCTGCTCATGCAGGAACCGGAGAGAATGGCTGACGAGCTGGCAGCCATTAAGGAGCAAGGTTTTCGCGCATTCAAGATCGGCTGGGGACCGTTTGGCCGGCGCGATTCAGCAATAGATGAAGCCATCGTACGGGCCGCGAGAGACACCATTGGCCCAGACTGTGAACTCATGGTGGATGCGGGGGCGAGTGATGCTTTTTGGAGTCACGATTACAAGTGGGCCCTGCGGACGGCGGACATGCTGGCTGATTACGCGGTGACTTGGTTTGAGGAGCCGCTGCTACCGGACAATCTAAGAGACTACGTGATGCTGCGGCAGCAGGCGGTTGTGCCCATTGCGGGAGGCGAAACGCTGACTCGGCGGCAATCCTTCCAGCCGTGGCTTCAGGCGGGCGCGTTCGATATCGTTCAGCCGGACGTGACAAAGGTAGGCGGCATCAGCGAGGCGCGCCGCATCGCCTGGATGGCAAGTGCAAATGGCGTGCGAATGATTCCCCACGGCTGGAATACCGCGGTGGGGCTCGCCGCCGATCTGCAGCTCGCCTCGGCCTTCGCAGGGGTTGATCGCGTGGAATATTTGCGAGGGTCTCCGTTCATCGATGATATCGCCGTGGGGGGATGGAGGCTGAATGATGACGGCACGCTGACCATACCGGCAGGCCCCGGTCTGGGAGTCACGATAGATATGGAAGCGCTCGCCCGCCACTCGGGAGTGGAACATTTCCTCGATGGCTGAGGCACTTTGCTTGGGCGCCACTCCTTCTGAAAGTGTCGCGCTGCATCGAAATCGGTTCTTGCGCACTTTCGGTGCAGGACTCCTGAGGTTGGTTTTGGTATCTTGAAGTTATGAGCCAACCGATTGATGTTGTTAGGGATTCTTTGCCCAATGCCGATTTGCTGGAGTTGGAAGGAATAAAGGAGAGCGAAGAGGGAAATGTCCTCGAGACTATGAAAAAGTGTGGGGTGCGCACTCCACACTTTTTCATAGTCTCGACCACCCGCACCTGAAAAATATGGATGAGGTCGCCTATGCCGAGCAGCCTTTTCCAGACGCAATCTTGGTCAACGCCTATGGGCTACCCGCTTCCACGTTCTTTTAGAAAATTCCAATGGGGCAATAACCCAGGATGACGCAAGCGACGCATCACCAAACCTGGACACACCGAATATTCCAAAGGTTTTCTTAGTTCATCACAAATGATGATCTGGCGCAGGCGCGATGCTATTCTCTACGTTCTATGCGCGGCGAGCATATTTGCCGGCGGCAGCGTACATGCGCTCCCCGGACGCAATCCCGCTTCGCTCACGCCGATCTTTGCCAATGGGACCGAAGGCTATGCATGCTTTCGTACCCCGGCCATCGTGCGCACACCGGACGGTGCGCTGCTGGCCTTCGCCGAAGCGCGCCGGAAGAGCTGCGCCGATTTCGGCAACGTGCGGATCGTCATGCGCCGCAGCCGCAACGGCGGCAAGAGCTGGAGTGCGCTTGAGACCGTTGCAGAGAATGGCACTCTACAGGCGGACAACGCGGTCCCGGTGGTCGACACAATGGACCCGAGGTATCCGCGCGGCCGCGTCTTCCTCATCTATTCCACAGGCGATGCGCCAGAGTCCGCGGTGGTGAAGGGAAACGGTACGCGCCGCGTCTGGTATCGCACCAGTGTGGATGACGGCGCAACCTGGGCTGCCCCGATCGAGATCACAGCAAGCGTCAAACGGCCGTCCTGGCGAGCCTATGCCACTGGCCCTGGACACGCACTTCAACTGGCGGTTGGGCCGCATGCGGGTCGCATCATTGTTGCCGCTTATCACTCCGCAGGGCCGCCTTATCCGGAGGGGTGGGCCTACCAGGCCAATACCTTCTTCAGCGACAATCATGGACGCACATGGCGGCTGGGCGCGACAGTTGCGTGGCCGGGCAGCAACGAAAGTACTGCCGCACAGCGCGCCGACGGCGCCGTAGTGATGAACAGCCGCGACCAGAGCCGCATATCCGGTGGGCGTGTCATCTCCATCAGCACCGACGGCTCCGAGCGATGGAATGTAACCTTCGCCGCGCCGGACCTTCCCGACCCGGTGTGTGAGGGCAGCATGGTCAGTTATGCCTTCAAAAACGTGCATGTTCTGCTCTTCAGCAACGCGGGAAATGCAACAGAGCGACGGGACCTTACGATCAGCGTGAGCCGGGACGGCGGCCGGACTTGGCCGAAGCACACCGTCCTCTATGCAGGACCTGCGGCATATTCGGACATCGTCGTGATGAAAAAAGGCAGGCTCGGTATCCTCTGGGAGCGAAGCGATGAGGGCGGAATCGCCTTTATGGTCCGCCCGATAACTCCATTGCTTTAGGGAAATTCTGAATGAAGTCGAGAAGGAGACTATCAAAAAGTGTGGGGTGGTTGCCCTTGAGCATGGCGGTGAACCGGGATAACCTCCGATCTGCTACGCAAACGGAGGTGGCATATGAAATGGAGTTTGAAACTCATCACGGAGTTCGATTCCGCCGAAACGAAGGTGGATGAGGTGGCGAGCTGGGAGCGCGCGGACACGTTTATCAAGCCTGCCAACCTGGGCATGAGTACTGAAGAGAGCAAACGGATTGCGGCCGGCATTCGGGCGTGGACGGTGTCCGATCAGGTAGACGGGCACAATAAGGCTCTGACGGCCTGCCGCTTTTGTGGCCGGCGGGTCAGGACGAAGGGATATTATCGGTCGATCGTTAAGTCGGTGTTTGGCAATGCGCCCATGCGCGGGTGGCGCACACATGCCGCTGTTTGGCATGTGTGCGATCTACGCTTTCGGTCCGTCGCGAAAATGCAGGAATCGCCCAGCAAGCAGGGGATCCAGGAGGGCGCGGCCACCGAGGCATGGCGCTATTCTACAACCTTCCATCGCACACATCGCAAAAAGCGCGATGTATGCGACACCCGCGGGTTATCTGCTTATTAAGCAACAGTCGAATCCGAGCAACTTTATTCAACGCTGCAAGGATCTCGGGTTTAACGTCACTCTATTGCAAAGCTAAGCTGGCAGAAAAGGCATGTCCACCGCCCGTCACGAAAATCCCTTCATCGTGCAGAGTGATCACACGGTTTTGGTCGAGGTGGACAGTCCTCGCTATGTCGAGGGGCGGGATGCGCTGGCACGTTTTGCGGAATTGGTGAAGCGGGTAGCGCAGAGTTTCGGGTTTGGAAACTCTGCGCTTTTTATCTTCGCATGGCGCGACTACAAGCCGCGGAGTTACAAAACAACTCCGCGCTACTCAACTCAAACCCTCCGCTGTTTAGCCCGGATTCCGAAGCGAGCAGAGTTTCGCGTTTTGAAACTCTGCGGCTTTTGTCTTCGCATGGCACGACTACAAGCCGCGGAGTTAGAAGACAACTCCGCGCTACTCACCTCAAACCCTCCACTGTTTAGCCCGGATTCCGAAGCGAGCAGAGTTTCGCGTTCTGAAACTCTGCGGCTTTTTTGCGGGTATTGTTCTCCGAACGGGTTACAGAGTTATAATTCGTTGCATGTCGCGGCTGCGCCGTCTGGTCTTGTCAGACCGATTCTTCTTCATTTCGCGGGTGGCGCAGACATCGTCCTGTGATGTCTGCGATGCGAAGCACTATAGCATCGGGTTCATCGACAATGTGGTGGCATCATTGAGCGGGCAGCGCGGAGTTTCGCGTTTTGAAACTCTGCGGCTTTGTTTCTGGCACCCCACGGACACAAGCCGCGGAGTTACAAAACAACTCCGCGCTACTCGCTGAGCCACATGGCAAGCCTGGCGTATGATGCGACGCACCGATTGACGGCAGCGGTGGCGACGGGATCAAGCACATATAATTTAGCGTTCGGGTACGACCGGTTTGGCAACATGACGTGCTCGCAGAACCAGAACACGCAAGGGCTGTGCCCGCAGTATGGGTTCAGCGCCTCCACCAACCAGATCACCAATTCCGGCTACACGTACGATGCCTCGGGCGATTTAACGAGCGACGGCACACACACGTATCAGTACGACGCCGAAGGGCGGATGATCTCGGTAGATAACGGCACGACGGCAAGCTACGTTTATAACGCCTTGGGCGAGCGGCCGGAAGCGGACGTAGGCGGGAGCTATACGGAATACGTGTTTGGCAAAGACGGCAACCCGCTCGGCGAGAACAATCGAACCAGTTGGGTGGATACCTGGGTGGATTTCCAAGGCCAGCACATTGCGCATTACGAAAACAACGAGACGTACTTTATTCACTCAAACCAGGTGGGCACGGCAGGCGTGGTGACGGATTATTCGGGCGCGATCGTGCAGGACGAGTTGCACTATCCCTGGGGACAAGAATGGACGATGGCCGGGACAATGACGGAAGAGCGCTTTGCCAGCCTGCACCATCGCGACTCCGCCACCAATCTTGATCCAACCCACTTCCGCATGTATTCATCGGACATGGGGCCGCTGGATGACCCCTGACCCCGCCGGGAGATGGTCAGCGAACCCCAGTAAACCGCAGTCGTGGGATTGTTACGCCTACGCGGATTCAAATCCCTTCAGGCTTGTGGACCCGATCGGTCTTGTAGCACACCCCTGCGGGACTGGGGTAATTTGCACAACCGTAACCGCGTATCCGAACATGGGTTCCCTGGTCTTCAGCCAGGTCGGGCAGCAAACCTCATTCCTCGAGAGCGGCAGTTTCTATGCTGAGTTCTATGGGGCGGCGGCCACGGGTGGCGCGGTCGCAGACGTCGCCTCGGCACTCGGGGGCCTCACCGAGGCAGGTCAGACCGTCGGGGCCGCGATGGAAACCTATGCGCCTGGATCGGTGGGAGCGGTGACGAGTTTCGTGGGTGGGCTTGTGGGCAACGCCCCGCAGACGGTGTGGGGGGCAGCGGGCGCGCTCGCGGCGGAGGGGAGCGACCTCGCCGAAGAGGGCGAAAGCGCTGCCGGGTGGGTTTGGCACCACCTCCTCTGCTGAGCAGGCGCCGAGCTGATGGCGGCGAGACTGGGCGCGCCGCCTGCGCCGGCGGGCGTTCTTTAGAAGCGTATTGGCAGGACAACACGACCTGTGTGGACTTCGGCAAGGTGCCCGAACTGCGGGGCCCGGCTTGTCGGTGTGTACCTCACCGTGCGCGCGTTTCAATGCCCCGACTGCTCCGAGTGGCTCAGCGTTCCGTGGTACGAGGACGTGCTGGGTGGCTTGGTACCGGCCGTCGGTGCCGGCCTCGCCGCGTATGGTCTGGCCTTCCGTGGCTTTGACTTCCTGATTGCCACCCTAGTCGGCTTCTGGATCCTGCTGGTGCCCGCCAGCCTCCTTCTGGATCGGCTCTTGCCGGTGCATCCGAGGAAGACTGTGCCGAGCTATGCCGCCGTCGGACTGTTCGGCACAGTGCATCGCCAGCCAAACCGGGACAAGCAAGAAGGGAAGCAGGATCAGCGCCAGGGGGAGGATCGCCGCGGTTCGTGATGCGGCTTGGCCATTGCCGGGCGGCCAGATCGTCGTCCGCGAGGGTGGAACGGGTGGAACCTGAAGGCGATTTTCCCGGTCGAGCCAGCAGCATTCTCTTTTTCTCTCGGGGTCGAGGGCGCGGGCACGCCATCCCGGACATGGCCATTGCTGACGAGCGGGTAGCGCAGAGTTTCGCGTTTTGAAACTCCGCGGCTTTATTGCGGGTATTGTTCTCCGAACGGGCTATAGAGCTATAATTCGTTGCATGTCGCGGCTGCGCCGTCTGGTCTTGTCAGACCGATTCTTCTTCATTTCGTGCCGGGTTCATCGCCTGCGGCGGAATATGAGCGAATCACTACTGTCCGGTTGTTGAAATGGAAATGTCTGGCAACTGTCTCTTTTCAAATGCGTTAGCAGCCGAAAGGCGCGAAATCGACTTCAATTTGCAATTATGCTTTAGCCATTCCCAAGAGAAGGGAGGAATGGCTCATGTACTTAGGGCGAACCGTCTTTTCACAGGTGATGGACTTTCTGCCATTGGAGGAATTCCGCAAGT
>JBOGJT010000171.1:0-3892 GCA_050745065.1 Terriglobia bacterium | reverse complement strand
GAAGCTGATTTTTCCATTCCCAGCGCAACAAGCAGATTCTTCGCTCCGCTCAGAATGACAGATGGAGGGCTGAGCGTGACACGCCGGGGGTGTTTCATCAACCCGCGGGTCTTACTGCGGCCTCCGGCG
Organism: Terriglobia bacterium; assembly: GCA_050745065.1. Taxonomy (GTDB): domain Bacteria; phylum Acidobacteriota; class Terriglobia; order UBA7540; family UBA7540; genus RH2-MAG17b. The sequence goes on along the minus strand of JBOGJT010000171.1, from coordinate 3,763 downwards.
GTAAATCTGAAGCGTCTCATGGTTCGGAAGGGAATCCTGCTCGACGAGATCGAAATCCGCAAACGCTCCTGGATAGGCCCGCATGAGATTGTCCACGGCGTCGCCGCGCTTCCGAATGATCCAGCCAACCCAGCGGCCAGCGCCGAAGCGAAGCTGGCGCCAGTATTTCCGGTTCGTTGGCGTGAGCGTCTTACGGTAAGGGATGCCAACCTGCGGCATCAGGCAGGGCCATTCGCCCGATTCGAGAATCAGCGTCCCGCCCTTGTAATGACTGCGGAAAAACTGGATCAGGTCCTGCTCTGCTTTTGTTTTGCAGGGAGTGTTCAAAACGCTTTCTTCCGCCATGGCGACTCCGCGCACGCCGGGCCACGCCATGGCGATCGCCTGCAGCACCAGGATGGCACACAAAACACCCAAAATGATGGAATTCCTGATGCGCGATCGTGGTTGCGGCAGCAGAAAGCTGGGGAAAAGAGCCATGGCCGGGGCCATCTCCAGAGCGTAGCGCAGATTGTAATACGTATGCGGGGGCAGGGTGGGCACGTAAATCGCCACGCTGCCGTATGCCATAGATTGCGTATAAAAAAGCAGCGGCACGAGCAGCAAAAGCGCGGCGGCTCTCCGGGCTCGGAGCTCGCGGTTCACGATCCACGCCACGATTCCTAGAGCGGCAAACACGAGCGTCCACGGACCGAAGACCAGCTTGATGTCTTCCAGATAATAGTGGGCCGAAAGCCATAAACTTCCGGCGGTTGGATAGTGGTAGCCGGTTGTGGCGATCTGGTGTTCATAAATCGCCTGCGCCGAATACGGACCATTATAAAATTGGAGCGGATTGTGATAGCGATACGCGTTGTGCAAAAACCAGAGGATCGGGCCGGCCCCCGAAATCAGGCAGAAAACCAGGGTCTGGCCGAAGCGATCCTTCCATCCTCTGCGGTAACAAAAGAAGACGAAAATTGCAGCGAAGGGAAGCAAATACCAGCCGTCGTATCGCGTCAGCGTGCCAAAGAACGCGGCGATGGCCGCCCACACGCAAGGTGCCGTGCGCCCCGAGTGCTGGAACCGGAAGAGGCCGTAGGCCACCAGCGCCGCCCAGAAAATCGCCAGCGGCTCGGTCAAAGGAGTGCTGGCCGCGTAGAGCATATTCAGGGAGATCAGGAAAAAGGCGAGTGTAACGCAGGCAGCGATCAAACTGCGGTTCATCTCGAAGGAAAGCCGCAGCAAAAACCACGCGGTAAGGGCAAAAGCGGCGGCGGAGACGAAGCTGCCCGCGAGACCGGTGCGCCAAAGTGTGTCATTCATGGCGAGCGGCGCGGCCAGCAGATGTTGCAGCGGCAGCCAGACGCTGCCGATCTCGGCAAGGCCCGGCGTCAGCGAATCGAATAGGCGGCGCGCGCCCTCGACGTGGGCGATGCCGTCACCATAGAGGTTGCTGAGTCCTTGAGCTTCAAAAAACCAGAGGCTGCCCAGATCAAAAGCGATAATCACCGCCCAGAGGGCCGCAGCCACTTTGGGGGTGAGGCGCGCAACGGGCGGCACGCGCGCCTGGCGAGCGATCGATGGATCAGACATCAAAGTACGTCATGGCCTTGAATTCCGCAAACCGCGCCTCAATTTCCTCCGGCCTGACGCGGAGCAGGCGTGAAAGGCCAAATTCCTCCACCGCGAAGCTCGCCATCACGGAGCCATACACCAGCGCGCGGCGGAGATGGGATTCGGAGCCGTCGCCCGCGCGCGCGAGGTGGCCCATAAATCCGCCGGCGAACGAATCTCCCGCTCCCGTGGGATCGTGAACCTGCTCGAGCGGGTAGGCTGGCGCAAAGAAAATTGAATCGTCGCGGAAAAGCACGGCGCCGTGCTCCCCCCGCTTCACCACCAGCGTGCGCGGGCCCAGCTTCCGGATGGCAGCCGCCGCGCCGCGCAGGTTTTCGCTGCCGCTAAGTTGCCGCGCCTCACCTTCATTGACCACGAGAACATCTACGGCGGCCAGCGTCTTTTTCAAATCCTCCGGCTTGCCCGTGATCCAGTAATTCATCGTGTCGCAGGCTACCAGGCGCGCCTTGGGCAATTGCCGGCGGACGTGAAGCTGCAACGCAGGATCAATGTTACCCAGGAAAACGTATTCGGAATCGAGATACGGCGCGGGGATTTTGGGCGCGAAAGATTGAAACACGTTAAGCTGGGTCTCCAGCGTCCGCGCTTCATTCATATCGCCCGTGTACTCACCCCGCCAGCGGAATGTTTTCCCCTTCGCCCGTTCGAGGCCTTGCGTATCAATGCGCCGCCCGCGAAAGATTTGCATCTGCGCGTCACCGAAATCTTCTCCGACCACCGCCACGACGTTGACCGGCGCAAAGTAACTGGCCGTCACGGAAAAATACGTTGCCGAACCACCCTGGATATCTTCTGCGTGGCCATAGGGAGTTCGAATATTGTCGAAGGCCACAGATCCCACCACAAGCAAAGACATGATGAAGAATCCTCCTGAAGTGCGAGCGCACCGTCATGAAAATAGCCGAACGCCCTTTCGAAGATGCGCGAGTTGCGCTGCGCTCTCCCGTAGGGGCACGCTATGCGTGCCCTCGGGCGCAGCAAGCAGCGCCCCTACGCCTTCCGGTCATATTTTCATGCCACCAACCCGCTACAGGTACTTTCCGGCCAGCAGCGCCAGCTTCTTCTTTGTTGCCGGAGTCACCTTCTTGCGATCCGTAATAAAGGCGTGCGCGAGCGCGGATCCGCATTTGCAGGTTCGCTCCGTAGGAAGCGCCCGCACGCTGAGGCGGATGATTTCCCGGGCGTGCTGCGCGTTGCGCTGTAGATATTCGTAAACCTGGTCGACCGTCACGGCGTCGTGCGCCTCGTGCCAGCAATCGTAGTCCGTCACCATCGACAGCGTGGCGTAGCAGATTTCCGCCTCGCGCGCGAGCTTGGCCTCCTGCAGATTGGTCATGCCGATCACGTCCATGCCCCAGGACCGGTAGACGTTCGATTCGGCCTTGGTCGAGAAGGCCGGACCTTCCATGCAGACGTAAGTCCCACCCCGATGGAAGTTAACTTTTGCGCCGGCGCACGCCTTCTCGAGCGCCGTCTGCACGGTCGGGCAAAACGGGTTGGCAAAGCTGATATGCGCCGCGATGCCGCCCCCGAAAAAAGTTGATGCCCGCCCCTGAGTGCGGTCAAAAAATTGATCGGGAATCACCATGTCCATGGGCTTCAAATCTTCGCGTAACGAACCTACGGCGCTCAACGAAATGATTCGTTCAACGCCCAGTTTCTTGAAGCCATAAATGTTGGCGCGAAAGTTTAACTCCGACGGCAGCAATAAATGACCCTGCCCGTGGCGCGCCAGAAACGCGACGCGCCGGCCCTCCAGCTCGCCCGTAACGTAAACATCTGAAGGCCGGCCGAAGGGTGTGGTGACACACATCGCCCTCTTCTTGCTGAGGCCCTCCATGCCGTACATGCCGCTTCCGCCGATGATTCCGATTTCCACATGAGCCATGCTCTACAACTCCCGGATGCCTTTTCAAATTCCATAACCGCCAAATTTTCAATTCAGGCACAAAACCCCGCAATTGTCCAGCAAGTTCTGGTAATCCGCGCCGGACTTACATCCCGGAAGTGTGCAATGGGCGCGGGAAATGCTCAGGCGTGGTTGAAATCTTGACAGCCGCCCCAATCGACGCGACAATTAAAAGCCCGTGCCGCGGTAGCTCAGGTGGTAGAGCGCAGCCCTGAAAAGGCTGGCGTCGGCGGTTCA